>CAYYCE010000475.1:0-3175 GCA_964469635.1 uncultured Kineosporiaceae bacterium | reverse complement strand
CGGACCTCGAGCACCGCCCGCCGCCCACCCCCGTCGGCATCGAGGACCCCCACGGCGACCTCGATCGGGCTGCCCTCGGGGGTGTGCCGTACGGCGTTGCCGACCAGGTTGGCCACGACCTGCCGGAGCCGGTCCTCGTCGCCGATCACCGGTGCCGGCTGTGGCGACAGGCCGTAGACCGGCGAGGTGACGGGGGCGGTCCCGGGATCGGCCAGCCCGACCAGGCGCACCCGGCGCTCGGGGTCCAGGGCCCGGACGTCGTGGATGGAGTCCCCGGCGAGGACCAGCAGGTCGACGGGCTCGGTGCGGGCCGGCCGTTGCTCGTCGAGCCGGGCCAGCAGCAACAGGTCCTCCACCAGACCCCCCATGCGGGTGGCCTCGTCCTCGATCCGGCGCATGGTCCGAGGCACCTCGGGCGGCGGGACGGCGCCCTGCCGGTACAGCTCGGCGTAGCCGCGGATCGAGGCCAGCGGGGTGCGCAGCTCGTGGCTCGCGTCCGCGGCGAACCGGCGGGTGCGGTTCTCCGACGCCTCACGCGCCCGGAAGGCCCCCTCGATCTGGGTGAGCATGCCGTTCAGCGACGACGTCAGCCGGCCCACTTCGGTGTGGGTCGGCCCCTCGGGGATGCGCCGGGAGAGGTCGCCGGCGGCGATCGCCTCGGCGGTGTCCTCGACCTCGCGCAACGGGACGAAGGCCCGGCGGATGGCGAACCATCCGAGCAGACCGCTGATCGCCAGCACGAGCGCCGCGACCAGCAGATAGATCGACTGCAGTTGGCGCACGGCCGCGGTCACGCCGCTCAGGCTCTGCATCATCGTCACCGAGGCCGGGCTCACCTGCCCGGTGTCCTGATTGAGCAACTGGACCGCGAAGGAGGTCGCTCGCCACCGGCTGCCGTCCGGGCCGCGCACGTCGTAGACGCGGCCCGAGACGGCGCTCGCCTCCGCGCTGCTCATCCGCAGCTGGGAGACCAGCGAGTCCACCGTGGAGGAGATGCCGTTCGGCCAGGTGATGGCGACCGGGGCGGCGCTGCCGTCGACGTAGGCGCTGACGACGAACTGGGTCGGCAGGCGCCGCTGGTGCCAGTCAGTGGGTCGGCCGTCGAAGAACTGGGCGACGAAGCCGCGGTCCTTGCTCGCCGTCAGGAGGCTGTCGTCGACCTGGTGGAGCAGGAAGGAGCGCAGCACCGTCTGGACGCCGTACCCGGTGACGGCCAGCGCGACCAGCAGCAGGGCGACCAGGATCGCCAACAGCCGGTAGCGCAACGAGATCCTCGCCCACCACCGGGTGAGGGAGGGGGCGGAGGTGGCCGTCGGCGCCGGGGAGACCGTGGGGCCCTCGAGCTGGACAGACATCGGTCAGGCGTCGGGCGGCAGCCGCAGGACGTAGCCGACACCCCGTCTGGTGTGGATCAGCGGTGGGTCCTCGACGTCCACCTTGCGGCGCAGGTAGGAGATGTAGGACTCGACGATCCCGGCCTCGCCGTTGAAGTCATAGGCCCAGACGTGGTCGAGGATCTGCGCCTTGGACAGCACCCGGTTCGGGTTCAGCATCAGGTATCGCAGCAGCTTGAACTCGGTGGGGGACAGCTCGATCATGCGAGCGGCGCGGCGCACCTCGTGGGAGTCCTCGTCGAGTTCGAGATCATGGAACACCAGGTGGCCGGTGTCCGGATCGGCTCCGGCCCCGGTGCGACGCAGCACCGCCCGGATCCGGGCCACGACCTCCTCCAGGCTGAACGGCTTGGTGACGTAGTCGTCGCCGCCCACGGTCAGTCCCTGCACCTTGTCGATGGTCTCGTCGCGCGCCGTCAGGAACAGCACCGGGATCTCCCGGCCGCGCTCGCGCAGTTTGCGGGTGACGGTGAAGCCGTCGAGGTCGGGGAGCATGACGTCGAGTACGACCAGATCGGGCCGGTGGGTCTCGGCCATCTTCAACGCCTCGGCGCCGTCCTCGGCGCTGAACACCTCGAATCCGGCGAACCGCAGGCTGGCCGTGAGCAGGTCCCGGATGCTCGGCTCGTCGTCGACGACCAGCAGGCGCGCCTCGGGGGATGTCGTGGTCACCCGGCCAGTCTGCCCCCGGAGACTGTGAGATTCCTGAACGTCGCCCGTGAGTCACCGCGATCGGGGCGCCCCGGGGTGGTCAGCACAGGACCGCGCCGTCGAGGTCGACCACCAGCCAGGTGTGATCCTGCAGCGTGCGCAACCAGTCGACACCTGCCGGGCCCCGGGCGAACGCGGCCGTGGCGTAGACGTCGGCCCACATCAACGACGGGCCGATCACGCTGACCGAGGCGAGTTCGGCGGCCCGCGAACCCGTTGCGGGGGAGTAGATGTGGGCGCCGCGAGCCGCCGTCCCCGAGGTGGCGAGGCCGCCGGTGCGCAACTCGACGGTGGCGAGCACGACCCGGACGTCGAGCGGATTCTCGATCCCCAGCCGCCAGGGCGGGGTGTCGCCGCGCCCGCACGAGACCGCGATGTCGCCGCCCGCGTTGACCAGGACGTCGTGGCTCGGCAGCGCCGCGGCCAGGGCGGAGCAGGCGCGTTGGACCGCCCAGCCCTTGACCAGTCCGGTGGGGTCCAGGCGTAGGCCGCCCTCGCCGTCCGGGCGGTTGGCGTCGAACCAGCCGTCGGTGGCCTCGCGGGCCTCCTCGCACAGCCGGACCACGTCCCGGACCTCCGGGTCGCATTCGGCCAGGTCGAGTTCGCCGCGGGCCAGTCGGCTCACCTGGCTGTCGTCCTTCCAGGTGCTGAACGTGGCATCGACGCGGCGCAGTGCCTCGAAGGCCCCCTCGACGGCGCCCGCGACCCCGCCGCCGTCCGGATCGGTGTCAGGTTCGGTGTCGGGTCCGGTCTCGGTCAGGTCCTGCCCCCGCACGTGGATACTGACCGGCATTCCCATGATCTGCCGGACCCAGGCCCGCCGGCCGATCACCGCCTGATCGGTACTCATCGGCCGGTCACAGGTTGGCCCGGTCGATGGCCGACTGCAGCGAGGCCTTGTACCCCTCGCTGGTGACCGTGGCCCCGGAGATGCTGTCGAAGTCGGCGCTCTGTGCCTGCACGGCCGAATCGTTGAGGATCGGGACGGCCTCGGTGTTGATCCGCACGTCGTGGCCGTTGTTCATCGGCACCTGGGTCACCTCGGCCGCGACGATCTCACCGCCGGAGAC
>CAYYCE010000474.1:0-3176 GCA_964469635.1 uncultured Kineosporiaceae bacterium | reverse complement strand
TGCTCGAGCAGCTTTGAGGCTGGCGGGGTTGCCGGTGACTCGGGACGCGCTCGCCGCCGGCGAGGTCTCCGCGGAGCGGGCCGCGGTGATGGCGGCTGCGGTCGAGGCCCTGCCGGGCGACGTGGTCCCGGCGGAGCGGGCGGGGATCGAGAGTTCTCCGGTCGCACAGGCGAAGACCCTCGGCCCGACGAGGCTGCGCCGCACCGCACGCCGGGTGCTCGCCACCGTCGGGCGGCCCGTCGAGGAGGTCGATGCCCACCACCACCGGGCACTTCACGATCCCCGAGACAGCGACGGCGATCCTGCGCAAGACCGTCCAACAGTCGAGCGCGCCCCGCCGCACCGAACCCCACCGCACCGATCTGGTGGCGGGCCCGAGGCTGGGCGTGTCAGGGTTGCTTGTCCTCGATCTCCCAGGCGTGGTCGAGCACGTGCCAAGCGGTCCGGCGGAGGAAGTAGCGCGGCGGCCACTTGGTGTCGGTGCCCTCCGCGACGGCCGATCGGAGCCGCTCAAGGATGGCGGTGCGCTGCTCGGGCCAGGGTGTGCCCGGCGGCATCCGGACGCCGATGCTGCGGGCGTAGGAGCGTTCGGCCTCGCGCACGTGGTCGACGATCGGGTCCCGGTCACGACCCCCACCGCGGGGACCCTTGCGCAATTCGGGTGCCGATGCGGCCACGGTCGCCTCGAAGCCGGCCCAGATCGATTCGAGCATCCCGAGCTGCCGATCCAGCTCGGTGACCGGCAGCGCCTCCCGGTCCCACGGCCCCGGCGCCTCGAGGGCACCGAAGTCGGTCGCGCCGGTCCCCCGCACCACCGCGATCACGGTCGGCTCGCCCGGCGAGAACCCCTCCCCGACCACGCGTCCATAGCGCTCGGCGTAGTCGAGCAGGGTCCGGACCGCGGCGTCATCTCCCCTGCCGCGCCGGCACCATCCCGGCCAGTCCACGGCGCTGGCGAAGACCCAGGTCCTGCCCCGTTCGAGAACGATCCGCGGCGACGGATCCACCCCGCCGACACCCACCACCCCATCCACCCGACCCGTCATGGCCCCATGCTGGCACTGACCGCCAGAGCACGACCTCCGACAGGTCGATCGCCATCCCGGAATGCGGCGGGCCGGCGGCGACCGCCTGCTGCGCGCGGCCGCCAGGGGAGACGGACGGCGGACTACGGTGAACGACGTGGCCACCGTTTCGATGCCCGCCCCCAGTGAGCCGTTGCCCCCGAGCGCCGAGGTGGTGATCGTCGGCGGCGGTGTGATGGGCGCCAGCACGGCCTTCCACCTGGCCGAGGCCGGGGTCCGCGACGTGCTCCTGGTCGAGCGCGACGCCCTCGCCGGCGGATCGACGTCCAAGGCCGCGGGCGGTGTCCGGGCCCAGTTCTCGGACGCGCTCAACGTGATCCTCGGCGCCCGGGGTCTGGAGGCCTTCGAGCGGTTCGCGGACCGGCCGGGCGGCCAGATCGACCTGCGGCAGGTGGGCTACATGTTCCTGCTCACCACCCCCGAGGACGTCGCGGTGTACCAGGCGTCGGTGACGCTGCAGAACTCCCTCGGGATCGGCTCCCGCATGCTGACCGCCGCCGAGGCCGCGGCGCTGGCTCCGGTCGTGTCCACGGACGACGTGCTGGCGGCGGCGTTCCACGCCCGCGACGGCTACTGCACCCCCGAGTCCGTCGTCCAGGGCTACGCGGCCGGGGCCCGGCGTCATGGTGCCACCGTGGTCACCGGCGTCGAGGTGACGGGCGTCGACCTGGACGGCGACGACGTCCGCGCCGTCCGGACGACGGCGGGCACGATCGCCACCGGGGCGGTCGTGGACTGCGCCGGCCCGTGGGCCGGCCTCGTCGGGGCCATGGCCGGGGTCGACCTGCCGGTGACCCCGCTGCGCCGGCAGATCGTCGTCACCGAACCGCTGCCGGACGCCGTCCGCCCGCTCGTGCCGGCGACCATGCCGATGACCATCGACGCGTCGTCCACCTTCTACCTGCATCCGGAGGGCCCGGCGTCGCGGCCGAGCCTGCTGATCGGCATGTCGTACACGGGGGAGCTGCCCGGGTTCCGCATGGGGATGTCGGACGACTGGCTGACCGATCTCACCGCGATGATCGACCGCCGGGCCCCGGCCCTGCTGGACGTCGGCATGGCGCACGGCTGGTCCGGGCTGTACGAGAACTCACCGGACCACAACGCGATGATCGGAGAGTCGTCGCGCATCTCGCGATTCCTCTACGCGACGGGGTTCTCCGGGCACGGCTTCCTGCAGGGTCCCGCGGTCGGCGAACTGCTGCGGGACCTGTATCTGGGCCGCGAACCGTTCGCGGACATCAGCCCGTTGTCGGCCGACCGGTTCGCCGACGGGATCGCTCGCCCCGAGCACAACATCGTCTGACCCGGTCGGCTCACTCCGCCGGACACTCGGTCGGGATCACTCGGGAACCGACGCCGGCTCGGCCACCAGGATCGTCGCCTCGTGGGTCACCGGGAAGTTCACCGACCGTTCGATGAAGCAGTAGTCGGACACCTGGGCATGGACGGCCCGCGCCATCTCACGCATCCCCGCGTCGGCGATCGTGACGGTGGGCCGCAACACCACGCTCTCGAACCGGCCCGACCCGTCGTGGTCTTCGACCATCACCCCGCTGGGCTCGTCGTGATAGGCGACGACGACCACTCCGGCGGTCGAGGCCAGGTGCAGATACCAGAGCAGGTGGCACTGGGCGAGCGCGGCGACCAGGAGCTCCTCGGGGTTCCACCGCGCGGGGTCGCCCCGGAACGCCGGATCGGCCGATCCCGCGATCGGCGGCCTGCCGGGAACGGTCACCTCATGATCGCGTCCGTAGCTGCGGTATCCGCTGGTGCCGTCCCCCAGATTGCCGGTCCAGCTCAGCGACACCTCATAGACGTGGCTCCTGCCCATGCCGCCATTCTGCTCATGCTCGGCCGGAGTACGCGGTGTCGGCCCATTCCTCCTCCGAACGGCGCGTCCCCACGGAACACGAGCATGATCGGCACGGGGGGCGTTCAGCCGACGCCGGGGACGCGGTAGACGACGGCCTCCCAGCCGCGCAGCCTCGTGCGATCGGACGGCGCCCGTTCGGCCGCGTCCGGCTCGGTCGCCAGCAGTATCTCGGCCGATCCGAGGTCGACGTCGAGGTCCTCCAACGCCACCTCCTC
>CAYYCE010000473.1:0-3176 GCA_964469635.1 uncultured Kineosporiaceae bacterium | reverse complement strand
GCCGCTCCTTGAGGCCGCGCTGGTGATCGGCGACGTAACTGCGGTCGAGATCGAGTCGCGGGGAGCCCAGAACCGGTGCGGGCAGTCTGATCGTGGCCCTCGTGCGCGAGGGATCGACCGCGACGGCGCCCGGGCCCAGACCGGAGAAGTCGACCGTGGCGTCCACGGAACCCGCAGCCACGAAGAGCACCCGCTCACCGGCCAGGAAGGACGGCAGATTGCTGACGTCCTTCTCCTGATCGATCACGATCTCGTAGTAGCCCGAGGCCGCCTGATAGGTCCGCAGATCGGTCAGGCGGACGAGGACGGCGTCCCCCGACCTGTCGACGGTCTGCTCGTCGAAGGGATTGAGCGAGGACAGGGTCCGCCCCAGCAGCCAGGTGACGACCACGGCGGCGCCCGCCAACCCGATCATGACCGCGAGAGCGATGCCGATGATCCGCACCGGCAACGAGGGGCCCGGGTCCGGCGGGGCCACCGGCGGCGTCTCCGGGGGCGTCTCCGGGGGCGTCTCCGGAGAGGCCGCCGGGGGCGCGGGGACGACGTCCCGCGCCGGGCCCGGGTGGTCGTCCAGGAAATCGGTGGCCGGCGGGTCCTCGGGCATCGGCCCTCCCGGTGTCGGAACGTGGATGCGGGCCTGGGCTGGGTTCGACCGGTTCTGCCCCCAGGATGCCTTGATCATGCCGTGTCGACCACCCCCAGCGGGGCCCCCACCCGGGGAGACCGGGCCGGCGCCGTAGGCTCGGGGCATGGCCCTGACGGCGAAGTACGCGACCACCTGCGGGGTGTGCGGACAGCCGATCCACCCCGGCGAGACGATCGAGTCCCTTCCGAGCGGGTCGAACGGGCGCTGGGCCCACGCCTCCTGCGCACCGGAGGATGAGAGCGGCCCGCCGGCGTCCGGGGAATCCGCGGCGTCCGGGGTGCTCGAGGTATACACGGACGGCGCGTGCTCGGGGAACCCCGGCCCGGGCGGCTGGGCCTGGGCCACCGCCGACGGCCGTCGGGCCAGCGGCGGCGAACCGCACACCACCAATCAGCGCATGGAGATCACCGCGGCACTCGAGGCGGTGCGCGCGCTGCCCGGCCCGCTGCTGGTGGTCAGCGACTCGACCTACGTCGTCAACTGCTTCCGCGACCGGTGGTGGCAGGGCTGGCTGAGCCGCGGGTGGCAGACCAGCGCCCGCAAGCCGGTGGCCAACCGCGATCTGTGGGAGCCACTCGTCGAGGTCGTGCGCGCCCGCGAGGACATCGGGTTCCGATGGGTCAAGGGCCATTCCGGCGACCCGATGAACGATTTGGTCGATGCCCTGGCCGTCGAGGCCGGCCGCGCCGCCACATCGCAGGCCGCCCGCTGACACCCTCGTTCGAGGCCACTCTGAGACGAGCGGCGGACCCCGCAGTGCCAGACTCGTCCCTATGACGGGTATGCATCACGGCGGGCCCGACCCCATCGAGATCCAGGGCCTGCGGAAATCCTTCGGCTCCACCGTCGCCCTCGACGGCCTCGACCTGCGGGTGGCGGCCGGGGAGGTGCACGGCTTCCTCGGGCCCAACGGATCGGGCAAGTCGACGACCATCCGGATCCTGTTGGGCCTGCTGCGCAAGGACGGCGGCACCGCGTCCCTGTTCGGCGGCGATCCATGGGCGGACACCGAGGCGCTGCACCGGCGGCTGGCCTACGTCCCCGGCGACGTCAGCCTGTGGCCGAACTTGACCGGTGGCGAGGTGATCGACCTGCTGGCCCGGCTGCGCGGCGGGATCGATCAGGCCAGGCGCGCCGACCTGCTGCAGCGGTTCGAACTGGACCCCACGAAGAAGGGGCGGTCCTACTCCAAGGGCAACCGGCAGAAGGTGGCGCTGGTGGCCGCCCTCGCCTCGGACGCCGAGCTTCTGGTGCTCGACGAGCCCACCTCGGGGCTGGACCCGTTGATGGAGAGGGTGTTCCAGCAGTACATCGACGAGATCCGCGTCCAGGGACGCACCGTGCTGCTGTCGAGCCACATCCTGTCCGAGGTGGAGCGGCTGTGTGACCGGGTGAGCATCATCAGGAACGGTCGGACCGTTCAGACCGGCAGCCTGGAGGAGTTGCGGGCGCTGACCAGCACCACGGTCACCGCCGGCCTCGACGCGGTGCCGCAGGACGGTGCGCTGACGGGGATGCCTGGAGTCCACGACGTCCGCATCGACGGATCGCGGGTGAGTTTCGCGGTGGACGCCGCCCACCTGGGCGAGGCGATCGAGATGCTGAGCCGGCAGGGCATCCGCTCGCTGACCAGCACCCCGCCGTCCCTGGAGGAGCTGTTCATGAGCAGCTACGACGGGGCGGAGGCGGGACGATGAGCGGCACCTGGACCCTGATCCGGCTGGCGCTGCGCCGCGACCGGGTCGTGATCCCGGCGGTCGTCGCCGGCCTCGCGGTGCTCGCGATCAGCTCTGCCCAGGCCACCATCGCCCTCTACCCGGACACCGCGGCCGGCAACGCCAGGATGCGGGCCGACTTCGCGGGCGTGACGTCGAACCCGGCGTTCCTGGCGATGTACGGCCCGCTGCCGGAGCCGTTGACCCTGGACGCGTTCGCCATCCTGAAGACGCTGATGATGGGTGGGATCCTCCTCGGGATCGCAGTCGCGGCCATCGTCCGACGGCACACCCGCGCCGAGGAGGAGGAGGGCCGGCTCGAACTCCTCGGCGCCGGCGTCCTCGGACGGCGCGCCCCCCTGCTCGCGGCGGGCACCGCTGCCGTCGTCACGGTCCTTGGCAGCAGCCTCGTCGCAGCCGTCGGCATGGTCGCGCTCGGCATGGACCCCGCGGGGACGCTCGCGTTCGCGGCCGCCTGGACCGAGGTGGGGCTGGTGATGACCGCGGTCACGGCGGTGGCCGCCCAGGTCGCCACCACCACCCGCGGCTGCTCGGCGATCGCCCTCGGCATCCTGAGCGCGGCCGTCCTGATCCGCGCCGTGGCCGATTCCGTGGATGGCGCCGGCTGGCTGTCCTGGCTGTCCCCGCTGGGCTGGATGACCAAGATCCAGCCATACGGCGCCAACCGGTTCTCGGTGCTCCTGCTCGCGCTGGCCGCGGCCGCCACGCTGACCGCCCTGGCGCTCGCGCTGCTGGAACGACGCGATCTGGGATCCGGTCTGGTGGCCACCCGGCCAGGCCCCGCCGGCCTCGGC
>CAYYCE010000472.1:0-3176 GCA_964469635.1 uncultured Kineosporiaceae bacterium | reverse complement strand
TCTCGGCCGGTCACGCCAGGTAGGTGCGGGACGTGCGGCGCAACTACCCGGTCGCCGTGTTCGCCGCCGCCTCGCTCGGCTTCGTCGTCACCCTGCTGGGCGGTCTGGCCGTCGCCGTCGTGATCCCCACCGACAGGCTCGACCTGGTCTCGGGCAGCGTGCAGGCGCTGCGGGCGCTGCTCGGCCAGTGGGGACTGTCGACCCTGGCGCCGGCCGCCGCGCTGCTGGTGGCGCTGGGAGCCGCCGGACAGGTGAGCACCTGGGTGGTCGGTCCGGTCAAGGGGCTGTGGGCGGCGGGCCGTGCCGGCAACCTGCCCCCGGTCCTGCACGAGGTGAATCCCCACGGCGTGCCGCGCAACCTGCTCCTGGTGCAGGCGACGGCGCTCAGCGTGGTGACGCTCGTCTTCCTCGCGGTGCCCACGGTGGACACGGCCTTCCTGATGCTCACCTCGGTGGCGGTGATCCTCTACTGCGCGATGTACCTGCTGCTGTTCGCCGCCGCCGTCCGATTGCGCCACAGCGAACCGGGCACGCGGCGTCCCTACCGCGTGCCCGGCGGCCGGGTCTGGGGTCTGTGGTTGGTGGCGGGGACCGGCTTCGCGACGGCCCTGGCCTGTCTGCTGATCGGCCTGCTGCCGCCCGACGGGGAGGTCTCCGGCACCTGGTACGTACCCGCGATGCTCGCCGCGCTGGCGTCGATGGTCGCACTTCCACTGTTGTTGTACCGCTGGCGCCCTCCCACGTGGGCGACCGAGGCAGAACTGGAGTAGTCCCGTCATGGTCAAGAAGCTGCAACCCGCCGCCGATCTCGCACCCACCTACGGCTCCCGGGCCATGTCCGAGCCGGTGCCGAAGTACGTTCTGCCGGACGGCGAGACCAGTCCGCGCACGGCGTACCAGGTGATCCACGACGAACTGATGCTCGACGGCAACGCACGCCTCAATCTGGCCACCTTCGTCACCACGTGGATGGAGCCCGAGGCCGAGCGGCTGATGGCGGAGACGTTCGACAAGAACATGATCGACAAGGACGAGTACCCGCAGACCGCGGAGATCGAGAGCCGATGCATCAACATGATCGCCCGGCTGTTCCACGCCCGCGAGCAGGAGCGACCGGTGGGGGTCTCGGCCATCGGGTCCAGCGAGGCGGTGATGCTCGCCGGCATGGCGATGAAGTGGCGGTGGCGGGCGTGGCGGGAGGCGGCCGGTGACCGGTTCGGCGGCCGGGCCGAGGCGGCATCGGCCCGGCCCAACCTGATCCTGGGCACCAACGTGCAGGTGGTGTGGGAGAAGTTCTGCCGCTATTGGGAGGTCGAGCCGCGATACATCCCGATGCGCGAGGGTCGCTATGTCATCGGTCCCGAGGACGTGGTGGCGCGCATGGACGAGAACACCATCGGCGTCGTGGCCATTCTCGGGACGACGTTCACCGGGGAGTTCGAACCGGTCGAGGCGATCCACGACGCCGTGGTCGCGCACAACGCCGCGCACGGGCTGTCGGTGCCGATCCACGTCGACGCGGCCAGCGGCGGTTTCGTCGCCCCCTTCCTCGACCCCGATCTGTGCTGGGACTTCCGGCTGCCGAACGTCGTGTCCATCAACGTCTCCGGGCACAAGTACGGGCTGGTCTACCCCGGGGTGGGGTGGGCGGTGTGGCGGGGGCAGGAACACCTGCCCGAGGACCTGGTCTTCCACGTCGACTACCTCGGCGGGGACATGCCCACGTTCACGCTCAACTTCTCCCGTCCGGGCAATCAGATCGTCGGGCAGTACTACAACTTCCTGCGCCTGGGCCGCGAGGGCTACACCCGGATCATGACCACGCTGCGGCAGGTCGCCACCGACCTGTCCTCGCGGATCGCCGCGCTGGGCCCGTTCGACCTGCTCAGCGACGGCTCGACCATCCCGGTGTTCGCCTTCCGGCTCCTGGACGCCTCGCGCTATTCGGTCTACGACGTCTCCGAGCGGCTGCGCGGTCGCGGCTGGCAGGTCCCGGCCTACGCCATGCCGGCCGATGCCGGCGACGTCGCGGTGCTGCGCATCGTGGTACGCGAGGGCTTTTCGCGGGACATGGCCGATCTGCTGCTCACGGATCTGCGCGCCGTTCTCGAGAGGCTGGACGCCGATCCGCCGGTCCGTCCGGCCCACGAGGGGCAGGGGGCCCACGAGGGCCGGCTCCCGCGCTCCGGGGCGGAGGTCCGCTTCCACCACTGACGGCGAGGCGCCACGATGGGGGTCGTGCCCGCCCCCGAGTTGCCGCAGCTGGCCTTCGCCACCGTCGCCGAGTTCGAGTCCTGGCTCGAGGAGCACCATGCCGCCGAGCCGGGGTGCTGGGTGATGATCGCCAAGAAGGGCACCGGGGCGGTGAGCATCTCCTACGAGGAGTCGGTGGAGTCGGCCGTCTGCTTCGGCTGGATCGACGGTCAGACGCGGCGGGTCGACGAGATCTACTACGCCCTGCGGTTCACCCCGCGCCGGCCCCGCAGCCCCTGGTCGGCGAGCAACGTGGCGCGGGTCGAGAGGCTGACCGCGGCCGGCCGGATGCGGCCCTCGGGCACGGCCCAGGTCGTGGCGGCCCAGGCCGACGGTCGCTGGCCGTCGACCGACGGGTAGGTCCCGGCCCGGGCGCGCGGGCGGCGCACGCGGGACAATGGGGCATGGCCCAGTTGCCCAGGCCGTCCACCGGAGTCGTCGAGGCCTGCGTCCGCCGCGGCGGACGTCCCGCCCTGCGCGACCTCACTCTGCTGGCCCGCGACGGCGAGATGCTCGCCGTCCTCGGGCCCTCCGGCAGCGGCAAGACGACCCTGCTGCGGTGCATCGCCGGCCTGGACCAGTTGGACACGGGCCGGGTGCTGATCCGCGATCGTCCGGTGACCGACCTGCCGGCCCAGCAGCGCCGGGCCGCCATGGTCTTCGAGGTGACCGCGCTGATCCCGTTCCTCGATGTCACGGCGAACCTGGAGTTCGGGCTGCGAGCGCGCGGGACGCCGCAGGACCAGGTGCGCCGAAGGGTGGCCGACGGCGCGCGCAGGCTCGGGTTGACGCGGATCCTGCGCCGCCGCTCGCAGGAGCGCGAGGACGACCCGTTCGACTTGCCGCCGCCGGAATAGGGACGTCGGGACCCTCATGGACCATTTCAATTACAAGGACGGCGTTCTGCATGCCGAGGACGTGCC
>CAYYCE010000471.1:0-3177 GCA_964469635.1 uncultured Kineosporiaceae bacterium | reverse complement strand
GGCTCTCGGTCTCCACCGGGGGCCAGAAGATGGACCTGCGGGTGGCGACCCTGCCGACCGTGTGGGGCGAGAAGGTCGTCATGCGGGTGCTGGACAACAGCACCGCCCGGCTCGCCCTGCCGGATCTGGGATTCGAGGAGACCAACTACACCCGGTACTCCGCGAGCTTCCGCAAGCCCTACGGCATGGTGCTGGTCACCGGCCCGACCGGGTCGGGCAAGTCGACGACGCTGTACGCGACCCTGAACGAGATCGCCCGGGAAGAGATCAACGTGATCACCGTGGAGGACCCGGTCGAGTACCGGCTCCCGGACATCAATCAGGTGCAGGTCAACACCAAGGCCGGGCTGACGTTCGCGGCGGCCCTGCGGTCGATCCTGCGCTCCGACCCCGACGTCGTCCTGATCGGTGAGATCCGCGACCACGAGACCGCCCAGATCGCCATCGAGGCGGCCCTCACCGGGCACCTGGTGCTGTCCACCCTGCACACCAACGACGCCCCGTCGGCGATCACCCGGCTCACGGAGATGGGTATCGAGCCGTTCCTGGTGGGCTCGGCGGTGGAGTGCGTGCTGGCGCAGCGGCTTGCCCGGCGGCTGTGCAGCAAGTGCAAGGAGGTCTACCAACCGACCGAGGAGGAGTTGACGGCCGCCCGCTACCCGTGGGAACCGGGGCAGCCGCTGCCCGAACTCCACCGTGCGGTCGGGTGCTCGACCTGCGCCAAGACCGGCTACAAGGGCCGGTTGGCGCTGCACGAGGTCATGGTCGTCGGGGAGGAGATCGAGCGGCTCTGCGTGGCGCGGGCCTCGGTGGCCGAGGTGGGCGACGTCGCCCAGGAGCAGGGCATGCACCTGCTGCGCATCGACGGCATGCACAAGGTCCGCGACGGGCTGACCTCGCTCGAGGAGGTGCTCCGCGTCGTCGCGTGAGCGCTCAAGGGGCTCGAGCGGGCGGCCGATCTACCCCAGAGGTATCCACTCAGGGTATCCCTGCGAACGAGGAGCGACGTGGACCCCAGCGCCCAGCCGCAGCAGCGTCACCCGGCCGTCACCCCGGGACTGGCCCCCGCGCCCCAGCAGCCCTCGCCGGCCCACCCGCCCGCGCCGGGACAGCCCCGGTCGCAGCCGAGCGCCCAGCCGCCCGCCCGGACCGCCCAGCCGCCCGCGTACCAGCCTCAGGTCCCCGCCCAGCCGCCCGCGTACCAGCCCCAGGTCCCGGCTCCCGCCGACCGGCCGCCCGCCGCGGCACCACCGGTACCGACCAGCTATGACCGCGCCACCACCGAGCAGCGGGTGGAGGAGGGGGACCTCGATCTGGCCTCAGTGCTGACGATCATGATCGAGGCCGGGGCCTCCGACCTGCACCTGACCGCCAGTGCCCCGCCGCTGATGCGGGTGGACGGCGACCTGATGGAGATCCCCGACCAGCGCGTGCTCACGCCGAACACGTTGCAGCGGGTGCTCTACTCGATCCTCACCCAGAAGCAGCGTGAGCGGTTCGAGGCCGATCTCGAGCTGGACATGTCGTACTCGCTGCCCGGCCACGCCCGGTTCCGGGTGAACATCTATCGGCAGCGCGAGACGCTCGGTGCGGCGTTCCGGCGGATCCCCTACGAGATCCACAGCCTGGAGAAGCTGGGCATCCCGCCGGCCGTCGCGAACTTCGCCGCCCTGCCGCGCGGCATGGTGCTCGTCACCGGCCCGACCGGGTCGGGCAAGTCGACCACGCTGGCCGCCCTGGTGGACCTGGCGAACCGGACCCGCCGCGACCACATCATGACCGTCGAGGACCCGATCGAGTTCCTCCACCGGCACAAGCAGTGCATGGTCAACCAGCGCGAGGTCGGCGAGGACACGCTGTCGTTCGGCAATGCGCTCAAACACGTTCTGCGGCAGGACCCCGACATCATCCTGGTCGGCGAGATGCGTGACCTCGAGACGATCTCGGTGGCCCTGACCGCGGCCGAGACCGGCCACCTCGTGTTCGCCACGCTGCACACCCAGGACGCCGGTCAGACCATCGACCGGGTCATCGACGTCTTCCCGCCGCATCAGCAGCAGCAGGTGCGGGCCCAGCTGGCGGGGGCCGTCCAGGGCGTCGTGTGCCAGACGCTCTGCAAGACGCGGGAGGGCGCCGGGCGGGTGGCGGCGACCGAGGTGTTGCTGGCCACCCCCGCCATCCGGAACCTCATCCGCGAGGGCAAGACCCACCAGATCTACTCGGCCCTGCAGGCCGGGGCCCAGCACGGTATGCACACCCTCGACCAACACCTGGCGGAACTGGTGCGCACCGGGAGGATCTCGATGGAACAGGGCCGGGAGAAGTGCCACCACATGGAGGACTTCAACCGGCTCGTGGGGCGGGGGTGAGGGCGCGTGGGCCCTCTCGAGGAGATGAGTAGTCGATGAGTACCGCGGCGAAGACGTTCGAGTACTCGGTCCGCGACCGGAAGGGCAAGCTGGTCAACGGCAAGCTCGACGCGCCGACCGAGGCCGCGCTGGTGCAGAAGCTGCGTGGCATGGGCTACGCGCCGGTGTCGGTGCGCGAGGCCAACGCCGGCATGAACCGGGAGATCGAGCTGCCCTTCGGCGGCCGGGTGGGCCTGAAGGACCTGGCGGTGATGAGCCGTCAGTTCGCCACCATGATCAATTCCGGGCTGTCCCTGTTGCGGGCCCTGTCGATCCTGTCCGAGCAGACCCAGAACACCAAGCTGGCCAAGGCGTTGGGCGAGGTCCGGGCGGCGGTGGAGTCGGGGCAGTCGCTGTCCACCGCGCTCGGCCGTCACCCCGACGTCTTCCCGCTGCTCATGGTGAACATGACCCGCGCCGGCGAGGTCGGCGGCTTCCTCGACTCCGTGCTGTTGCAGATCGCGGAGAACTACGAGGCCGAGGTCAAGCTGCGTTCGAAGATCAAGTCGGCGATGACCTACCCCACGGTGGTCTTCGTGATCGCGATCGTCGCCGTGATCGGCATGCTGCTGTTCATCGTTCCGGTGTTCGCCAAGATGTTCGACGACCTCGGCGGGACCCTGCCGGCTCCCACCCGGGTCCTGGTGTGGATGTCCAGTGCCCTCAAGGTGTCGGCGCCGATCCTGCTCGTCTCGACCTTCGTCTTCGTGGCGGTGTGGCGGAAGGTCAAGGACCGGGAGGGCGTTCGTCGCGTCGTCGATCCCATGAA
>CAYYCE010000470.1:0-3190 GCA_964469635.1 uncultured Kineosporiaceae bacterium | reverse complement strand
CAAGCTGGACGACGGCGTCAAGGTGTTCAACTACGGTCGCGGCAACGGGGAGCAGTTCGGCCAGATCAACCTGATCACGGCGACGGCCCACTCGGTGAACACCGTCTTCGCCCAGCTCAACCAGCGGGTCGGCCCCGCGTTCACCGAACAGGTGGCCATCAAGGCGGGGCTCCCGGAGGACACCCCGGGGCTCGAGGCCAACGCGCTCAACCTGTTGGGGTCGGCCTCGCCCCACCTGCTCGACCTGGCGACCGCCTACGCCACGGTCGCGGCCGGGGGCAAGTACGCCGAGCCGTACTCCATCACCCAGATCGGCACCGTGGACAAGCAGCGGGTGATCTACAAGCACCAGGTCAGGCCGGTGCAGGTCTTCGAGGAGGGTGTCATGGCCGACACCACCTACGCCCTGCAGCAGGTGATCAGGGGCGGGACCGGCAGCTACGCCCGGGCCCTCGGCCGCCCCGCCGCCGGCAAGACCGGCACCTCCACGGACAACAAGTCGGCCTCCTTCGCCGGGTTCACCCCGCAACTGGCCACCGCCGTCGGCCTGTACCGGTCGGTGGAGAAGGTGGACAAGACGACGGGCAAGACCACCTGGCTGGAGGCCACCGTCCAGGGCTGGGGACCCTACAAGGGCCGCGAGATCACGGGCGGCTCGTTCCCGGTACGGGTCTGGACCGACTACATGAAGGGCGCCCTGAAGGGCACCGAGGTGATCCGGTTCCCGGACCCGGTCTACGGCGGCGAATCGGTCAACCCGGAGCCGCCCAAGCCCACGGCGGTCGCCTCGCCGTCGCCGTCCGCGACCGCGTCGCCGTCCGCCGAGCCGAGCCCGTCGGCCACCGACGGTGCCGCCTCGCCGCCGCCGAGCCAGCCGCCGCAGCCCAGCGACCTGCCCACGGTCCAGCCGTCCGTCCAGCCCTCGGCCCAGCCGGGTAACGGCAACGGGAACGCCAACCCCGCCGCCTCGCCGGTCGGCGGCGGCGGGTGACGGTCAGCGCGCCGTCCCGCTGCGATCCCGTGGCGCGGATGACCAGTTCCGCCGTGGGGGGTCCCGCGGGACGCCGGCTCGCATCCTCCCGGGGGTTCTGGCGCGCCGTCCCCGTGCTGGTGCTGCTCGCGGCCCTGAGCATGACCGGGGCGGTGCTGGCCAAGCACCACTGCCATGCGGCGGGTTGGTCGACCCCGGACCAGTTCTGGCACGTGTGCTACAGCGACATCCCGGTGCTCTACGCCTCGTCCGCCCTGGGCACCGACGGCCGTCCCTCGCTCGTGGCGGCGCTCGGCGAGGGTGGTCTGGCCCAGCCGCCGCTGACCGGGGCGGCGATCTGGGCGGTCTCCGGTCTGGTGAACCTGACCAGCGGGGTCCACGGCGACTATGAGGTCTTCATCGAGTCGCGCCGGTTCTTCGACGTCTCGGCGGTGCTGCTGACCGCCGTCCTGATCTCGGCGGTGGTGGCGGTGGCGCTCACCGCGGGGCCGCGGCGGCGCTGGGACGCGGCCCACCTGGCGCTGTCACCGGTGCTGCCCGCTGCGGCGCTGGTCTCCTACGACCTGCTCGCGGTCGGCTTCGTGGCGTGGGCCTTCTGGGCCTGGTCGCGTTCGCGCCCGCTGGCCGCCGGGGTGCTCATCGGACTGGCGATCTGCACCCGGCCGGTCACCGGGGTGCTGCTGCTGGCGCTGCTCGGGGTGGGCGCGCGCGCCGGTCGGTGGCGGGCGCTGGCCCTCGCCGGGGCCGGCACCGCGGCCTCCTGGCTCGCCGTCCGGCTGATCCTGTTCGCCGATCCGTGGACGGCGCTGGCCGGCTCCTGGCAGGCCTGGAAGGACTCGACGGCGGGGTACGGCTCGCTGTGGCTGGTGCCCTCGCTGCTGGCCCAGAGCAAACCGCTGGCCGCCGGGCACTGGTACGACGCCGGGGCCCTCAACGGTCAGCAGACCACGATGATCACGCTGATCGGTCTCGCCGTGCTGACCGTGGCCACGATGTGGTTGGCGCTCTCGACCCGGTACCGCCCCCGGGTGGCCCACCTGGCGCTGTTCGCGATGGCGGGCGGGCTGCTGGTGGTCAAGGGGATGCCCGCGCAGGTGGGGCTGCTGCTGCTGCCGGTGATCGCCCTGGCGGGGCTGAAATGGCGCGACCACCTGATCTGGGCGACGGCCGAGATCGTCCACTTCGTCGGGGTCTGGCTGTACATCGCGGCCTCCAGCGACGCCAACCGGGGCCTGCCGGCCGGGTTCTACCTGGTGCTGGTGCTGGTGCGGGCCGGGGCCGTCGTCAACCTGGCTGTGCAGGCCGTGCGGATGGCGCGCGACCCGTTGATCGACCCGGTGCGGGTTCCGGTGGACCCGATCGAGCGCACCACCGACGACGATCCCGCGGGCGGCGTGGTGGACGATGCGCCCGACGTCCTGGTCGCCCGCGCCTGAACTGCTCGGCTCCTGAACTGCTCGGGGCCTGAACGCTCCACCCGGCGGCCGGATTTCGGGTTGCGACCTCCGGCGGGGTACTGTGCTCGACGGCCGCACGCCCGTGCAGACAATCCCGCTGGGACTGTCCGGCCCGACGCACGACCCTCCTGTCACGGAACGACCGTGACCGCCGAGACCAGAGGAGGTGGGTACGAGCATGCGTCACTACGAGTTGATGGTGATCCTCGACCCCGATCTCGAGGAGCGCACCGTCGCCCCGTCCCTCGACAAGTTCCTGAACGTCATCCGCCAGGGTGGCGGGACGGTGGACAACGTCAACATCTGGGGCCGGCGCAAGCTGGCCTACGAGATCAGGAAGAAGTCCGAGGGCATCTACGCGGTGGTGGACATGACCACCGAACCGGCCGTGGCCAAGGAGCTCGACCGCCAGCTCAACCTCAACGAGGCCGTGCTGCGCACCAAGCTCGTCCGGCCCGAGGCCGGCTGAGGTCCGTTCGTCAGCCTGTCGGAGCCGTGAGGTAGATCTGGTCGGAGAACACCGCGTCCGACCCGGCGTTCGATCCACAGCGTTCGCCCGACCCTGAGGAAGCAGGAGTTGCCATGGCCGGCGAGACCGTCGTCACCATCATCGGGAACCTGACCAACGACCCCGAGCTGCGGTTCACGCCGTCCGGGGCCGCGGTCGCCAACTTCACCGTCGCCTCCACCCCCCGCACGTTCGACCGGCAGACGAACGAGTGGAAGGACGGCGAGACCCTCT
>CAYYCE010000469.1:0-3207 GCA_964469635.1 uncultured Kineosporiaceae bacterium | reverse complement strand
GACCCCCTGGGACGACGAGGTGTCGGTCGAGGTGCCGGAGGAGGTCTCGGTGGTGGTCGTGGTGCTCGCCTGGGCGTCGAGGGTGGCCGCGGCGTTGACGGCGACCAGGCCGGTGCCGGCCAGCGCGGCCACGCCCAATCCCGCGGTCGTCGCCCACACCGCCCGCCGGGCCGACTCCCGCCGGGACACCCGGGTGCGCAGTTGCTGCGGCGTCACGCCGTAGTCGTCGCTCTCGTGGGGGAGGTGCAGGGGGTCCATGTGTGTTCGTCTCCAGTCCCGTGGCGGGGGCTTCGTTCCGGCGTGTCCTCACGCCGTCGGGAACCAGAATCGTCGGGCGGGCTACGCCGACGATGTCACGGGGCTGTGATCAGGCTGTGAGGTTCGGGCCCGGTCAGGGCCCGCGGTGGGCGGAGACCGGCTGCTGCCGCAGTTCGATGACCGACGGGACGCGCAGCAGCAGCCGGGTCCCGGCTCCCGGCTCGGTGCTGATCTCGAGCTCGGCCCTGAGCAGTTCGGCCCGGCGTTGCATGTTGGCCAGTCCGTTGCCGCGGCGGACGTGGTCCAGGTCGAAGCCCCGGCCGTTGTCCGTGACGGTGGCGATCAGCCCACCGGAGGGGCTGACCGTGACGTGGACCGCGGCCGTGGTCGCCCGGGCGTGCCGGGCGACGTTGGACAGCCCCTCGCCGACGATGCCCAGGAGGTGGTCGAGGACCACGGAGGGGGCCTGGTCGAGATCGCCGTCGACCTCGAGTTCGGGCAGGAAGCCGAGATGGTCCCGTTTGCCCTCGACCGTCCGGTGCAGCAGGTCGGCGGCCTGGCCCTGGGGGTCGGAGGTCTCCAGCTCGAAGATCGTGAATCGGATCTTCTTGATCGTCTCGTCCAGCCGGTCGACGGTCGCGGCCACCCGCTCGGCGGCGGCGGCCGAATCGATGGCGGGTAGCACCGAGTCGAGTGCCATGCCCGCGGCGAACAGGTCCTGGATCACGCTGTCGTGCAGGTCCCTGGCGATCCGCTCGCGGTCCTCCAGGACGCGCAGCCGCTCGCGGTCCGCCTGCAGCTCGCCGATGTGAAGCGCGGCCGCCGCCTGGTCGGCGAAGCTGCGTGCCACATCGATGTCATTGCGACCGAACGGTTGGTCGATGGGTCGCACCAGGCACAGCACGCCGATGACCACCTCAGGGGTGCGCAGCGGCAGGGCCAGGACGGCGCCTGCGCCGTGGCCCGGAAGCACCCCGCCGATCACGGTGTGCGGCTCGCCGCTGGCCCCGGTGACCACCCGCCCCACCCGGAGCACCTGGGCGGCCAGCGTGCCGTCCAGTGGCAGCTCGGTGCCGACCAGTCCGTGGGCGTCGTGCCCGTCGGCGGCCTTGACGATCCCCGTCTGCCCGTCGGGGCCGGGGATGATCACGATGGAGTCGTTGGCGCCCAGCAACATCCGGGCCCGGCGGCAGACCAGTGCGAGCGAGCGGTCCGGGGGTGCGCCCAGCAGGACCGCGAGTCGGATCTCGCCCAGGGCGCTGGCCCAGGCCTGGCGGCGGTCCCGGGCGGCGTCGTCGGCCCGCCGCCTGCTGATGTCGATCAGATGCAGGAGGCAGAGCGGCTCGTCCTCGTTCTCGTTGAACGCGCTGGCCAGCGGGTGGGGGAGGGTGGAGCTGTGGACGTCGAGCCACACCGTGCTGCCGTCGCTGTGGCGGACGGCACGCTCGCCTGTGAAGGTGGGGAGCTCGGCCGTCATCGGGTGAGGGAGAGCCGATTTCCGGTCGCCGACCCGCAGGTCGCGGAAGTCGCCGATCGACCGGCCGACCAGTCGTGCGGGGTCCACGCCGAGCAGTTCCCCGGCCGCGCGATTGGCGAACACGACGCGATGCGTCCGACGGGTGACGATGGCCATGCCGACCGGGGCGCACTCGAAGGCTGCCTGGAAATGGGCGGTGCCCAGACGAACGGTCATGACCATCGACGCCCGAAGCCCCTGATCCTCGCGCCGTATACCGCCGCCTGGGTGCGGCGCTCCACGTGGAGCTTGGCCATCAACGACGTGACGTGGTTCTTCACGGTCTTCTCGGCGATGTTCAAGCGCTGCCCGATCTGGCGGTTCGTCAGGCCCTCGACGATGAGGTCGAGCACCCGCTCCTCCTGCGGGGTCAGCTCCGTCATCGGGTTGTTGGCCCGGTTGTGCGACGGCTGGCCGTTGCGTGTCGGTGCCGTCGTCGCCACATCCTCCCGGTCGAGCAGCGACTCGCCCGCCGCCACCCGCCGCACCGCATCGGCCAGGTCCGGGCCGCGGATCTGCTTGAGGATGTAGCCCGAGGCCCCGGCGAGGACGGAGGCGGTGAGCGCCTCGGTGTCGTCGTAGCTGGTCAGGATGATCGCCCGGATGGACGCGTCCCGGGAGCGGACCTCGCGACACACCTCGATCCCCGAACCGTCCGGAAGTCGGGCGTCCAGGAGCGCGACGTCCGGCCGCAGCGCGGGGATCCGGCGGGCGGCCTCCCGCGCCAGACCGGACTCGCCGACGATCTCGATCCCCCCGGCCTCGGTCAGGATCTCCCGGAGCCCGCGCCGCACGAGTTCGTGGTCGTCGAGGATGAAGACGGTGACGGTCAACTCATGCCGTCCTGGAGTCGATGCCGAGTTGCCGCCGGGCCGGCAGCCCGAGCCGGGAGCGGCGGATCTCCTCGATGGCGCGGGCGGCGTTGCGGGAAACCGGGAACTCGCCGAACACCTGGGCCCGTTCGAGGTGTTCGCGGAGCGTGGGCGGCAGCGCCGCCAGCCAGATCTGGGCGCCGTGCCAGGCCGCGGAGCGACGCATTGCCTCGAGCAGACCGGCGCCGTAGCCGTCGCCCGAGGTCACCGAGGCCAGGTCGATCAGCAGGCATCGGGGCCGGGCCCGCAGCGCCGCCTCGAGCGCCCGCCGGCAGGGACCGGCGGCCTGTCGGTCGAGGGCTCCGCCGACGGTGACCACCGGGATCCGGTTGACCGAGCGGAGCGCCACGCAGACGACGTCCTCGTGGCGCCACCACTGCGTGAGCGGTTCCATCTGCAGGACCCTGGCATCGAGGAGGGGGGGTGTCCGGTGTTGAGGATCCACGACGGGCCCACCTCCACGTGTCATCGACGATCACGCCACACATCGACGCTAGGTGTCCGTTGTGTACCGCTTCTAGGACCGAAGGTCCCAAGAGGTCCTGACTGACCTGCGAAGAG
>CAYYCE010000468.1:0-3212 GCA_964469635.1 uncultured Kineosporiaceae bacterium | reverse complement strand
CGGCAGCACCAACTGCGGTGGCCGGGCGCGCAGGGTCTCGGCCGCGTCGATGAACAGCGGCACCGCGTCCTCGGGAACGGTGGCGGCCGCGGCGGCGACGGCGAGCCGCAGCACCGCCGGCGGAGCGGAACCAGTCGGTCCGTCCGGCGTCGCCGGCCACTCGGGCCCTCCGGGTGCGGCCGGCCGCCCGGTGGCCACCAGCGCGGGGACGGCGAGCAGCCGCCCGGGCGGGCCGGCACCGACCAGCAGGGCGGCACACCGCTCGGTCCGGCCCTGGTGCGCGGCCGCCGCGGCCTCGACCAGGTGCAGACGCTCGACCTGCGCCGGGCCGGCGTCCGGGTGCGCGGTGGTGTCGGCGGGCAGCCCCAGCAGGGTCGCGGCCTCGGCCCTGGTGACTCGCATGGCGACCGCCGCCGGGGCCGCCGGGCCGCCCGCTCCGGCCGGCGGTCCGGCGTCCTCGGCGTCGTCGAGCCAGGCGAGCGCCTCGCCGGGAGCGGTGATCCGCACCGCCTCGGCGGCGGCCGCGAAGGCCTGGGCGGCGAGCGGACCACGTGCCCGCGCGGCGCGCAGCAGTCCGGCGGCCAGCAGCGGATCACCCCCGCCGGCCAGCAGCGCCCCGGCGATCCGTTCCCGGACGGCGCGCCGTCCGGCCGGGCCGGCGGACTGCTCGATCACCTCGGCCACGGCGGGCACCAGGCGCTCGCCCTCCGGGTCCAGCAGACCCTCCTCACGCAGGGTTCGGACCGCCCGCGGCAGGTCCTCGGCCGAGATGCCCGCCGCCGCCGCGAGCACGTCGTCGCCCAACTCCGTGCCGGTCGCCAACACCCGCGCCAGTTCGGCCGGGTCGCGCTCGAGCAGTGCCGTCCGGCGCTCGACGCGGGCGCTCAGCGCCGGGACCGCAGCGGGCGCGGCGGACTCGGCGAGCGCGGTCGCGACGGCGGCCAGCCCGGCCGAGGAGGCCCGGATCCGCTCCACCTCCTCGTCCGGGGCCGGGCGTCCCCGGACCGCCTCGACCAGCAGGGCGATCGCGGCCGCGTCCAGCGGCGGCAGGTGCTCGGTGGTGCCTCGCCGGGCGAGCGCCTCGTCGAGTTCGGCGAGTGCCCGGACCGCGATGGTCGGCCGACGGCTGACGAGGACGTCGAGGCCACCACGGACCGCAGCGGTCACGACCTCCAACTCGGCCGGTTCGAGCCGGTGCGCGTCATCGAGGACCACCAGCCGTCCGGCTGCCGCGGCCGCCGCGAGCCGGTCGGCCAGGGGCGGGGAGGCGGGCGGCGGCACGTCGAGCCATTCCGTCGCGGCGCCGGTGCCGGCGGCCAGTTCGGCGAGCCGGTGGCTGCGCCCGGAGCCGTCCACGCCGACCACGACCCGGACCCGAACGGGCGCGGGTCCGGGCTGGGCGTCCTCGGCGGGCACCCGCCGATCCTAGGCGGCGCCCCCGGCCCTCGGGCGCTCCCACCGTGGCCCCTCACCCCCGAGTCGATTCGGCCGACGGTTCCACTGTTCTGACGGCACCCATCGAACCCGATCAGGCAGGGGACGGGACGTTCTCGATCGACCACCCGATCCGGGGGCGGGTGAACGACTTCCCGAGGACCTGGGGCCCGCACTTGCCGGGGACGGGGTCTGCGGAAGTCGCCCGGTAGATGGTGGCTGGCCACGATGCCCGATCGGGTCACCACAGACCTGCTGCGCAGGCCATGCAGGTTGCGCGCTGCCGGTACGCGGCCATCAGCTCGCCGACCCAGATTCTCTCGCCGCAAGTGACACACGATGTGTCGCGCCAGGCCCGGAACGGCCGGCTCGGTAACGACGCGGTGTTTCGCTCGAAGTGATACATCGCCTGATCTCCTGATTCGCGGTGCCCCGGTGGGACATGCACCCACCCACGGACCGGCGGGGCACGTCTCGCGGCCAGTGGTCACGGGTCCACCGGACGAGGCGGGCTGCCGGTCCGCGGCCGCCGGGTTGGGGTCGTCGTGGTGGGTCAGGTTCCGGGCCGGGCGATGGATTTGTACTCCAGGTAGGCGGCCAGGCCTTCGGGGCCGAGTTCGCGGCCGATGCCGCTGCACTTGTAGCCGCCGAACGGGGTGCCGGGGTCGAACATGTACATGGCGTTGACGCCGTAGGAGCCGGTGCGGACCTGGCGGGCGATGTCCATGCCGTGGTCGATGTCGCCGCTCCAGACCGCTCCGCCGAGGCCGAAGTCGCTGTCGTTGGCGATCCGGACGGCGTCGGCCTCGTCCTGGTAGGGGATCACAGTCAGCACGGGGCCGAAGATCTCCTCCCGGGCGATGCGCATGTCGTTGTCGACGCCGGCGAAGACGGTGGGGGCGACGTACCAGCCGCAGTCCTTGCCGGAGGCGTTGGGGCCGCCGACCACGACCTTGGCCCCCTCGTCCTGCCCGAGCCGCAGGTAGCCCTCCACCCGCTCCCGCTGCCGCCGGGCCACCAGGGGGCCGATCTCGGTGGCCGGGTCGGCCGGGTCGCCGACCGTCAGGCCCTCGACCGCGGTGGCCAGGGCGTCGACCACCTCCTGGTACCGGCCGCGCGAGACCAGGACGCGGGTCTGTGCGACACAGGTCTGGCCACTATTGGCCAGCGGGGTCGTCGCCAGCCACTCGGTGGTGGCGGCCAGGTCGGCGTCGTCCAGCACGATCGCGGCGGACTTGCCGCCGAGTTCCAGGCTGCACCGTTTGACCTGCTCCCCGCAGATCGCGCCGACCCGCCGCCCGGCGGCGGTGGACCCGGTGAAGGCGACCTTGTCCACCCCTGGGTGGGACACCAGGTACTCTCCGGCCTCGCGGTCGGCGGCCACGATGTTGACCACCCCGGCCGGGATCCCGGCCGCCTGGACCATCTCGGCGAGCAGGTACGGGTCGAGCGGGGTCTCGGGGGCCGGCTTCAGAACCATCGTGCACCCGGCCACCAGGGCCGGAGCCAGCTTGGTCATGATCAGGAACTGCGGGACGTTCCACGGCACGATCCCCGCCACCACCCCGACCGGCTCCCGCCGCACCGTGACCGGGCCGATCATGCCGGGCCGTTCCTCCTCCGAGGTGTACTCGGCGCCGAGTTGGGCGTAGTAGGTCAGGAACTGCAGCGGCCACGGGGTCTGGACCATCTGTGCGAAGGAGATCGGCGAGCCCATCTCCCGGGTGATCAGCTCGGCCATCTCGCCGGTCCGGGTCGCGTAGATCTCGGCGAGGCGG
>CAYYCE010000467.1:0-3217 GCA_964469635.1 uncultured Kineosporiaceae bacterium | reverse complement strand
GGGACACGTGACTCCTCCGGGTGATCGGGCGCCTCGATGCTACCGACACCGGCGCCACGGTCCGCGATCCCGCGCGCGAGGCGCGCGGTCGGAGCCGGCCGCGTAGGCCCGTGGTCGCGACACGCCGACACTGCTCCGTCCGGGTGACGCCACGGCCACTTCACCCCAGCGGCGAACGGGTGAGACGTCGCATGACGAAACCCACTGTGACCTGCGGTGATATTCCAGGACGAGCGCCCAGATCCGGACGAAAGCCCCCTTTTGGGGGATGGGATCCGAGGGCGCTGGTGGGCGATACTGGGTTCGAACCAGTGACCTCCTCGGTGTGAACGAGGCGCTCTACCACTGAGCCAATCGCCCGTCGCGGCGGTCAAAGGTTCTACCGCACGACGCGACCCGCATGCTACCTGCTACCCGACAGATTGCCGAACCCGTCAGCCTCGGTCCCCCGGCCGCGGCGCAACGGTGGGCAACGCCACCTGAGAGGGGTGACAACATGGTCGACAGCCCCCACGCCGTCCATGCCGCCGTCCCGATGCACCTGGTACTTCCCGATGCCAGCGTGCTTCCGATCCGCGCCGACCTGACGTTCGATCCCGTGGATCCGTACACGGTGCGTGCCGACTTCGTCGGTTCACACTCCACCTCGACGTGGCTGATCGGGCGCGAGCTGTTCGCGCACGGCATCCTGGCCGACGCGGCCTCCCCCGCCGGCACCGGCGACGTGCGCGTGTGGCGCGACGAGGACCCGACCTACCTGCTCGTCTCGCTGAGCGGGGTGGAGGGTGACGCACTGCTCGCCGGCCCTGCCGAGCCGTTCATCGGCTTCCTCGCGGAGACCGTGCACGTGGTGCCCTTCGGCGCCGAGAGCCCGTACATGGAGAGCGAGATCTCCCGGCTCATCACCTCGCTCCTCGACGTCTGAATCCCGACCCCGAGCGACCCGAGACCCCGCCCGAGTGGCGGGGTCTCGTCGTGTCCGGCCCCGGCCGGCCCCGACCGGCCGCGGTGCGGGGGCGTCAGGGGTCGATGTGCTCGGCCGCGCGCCGGGCGTAGAGCTCGGCGACCCGCGCGATCAGCGGTGTGGCGGTCAAGGCTGTGCCGTCCAGCTCCACCACGGGCACGAAGGTGCGGATCGAGCCGCACAGGGCCAGCCCGGCACGGCCGGCCTCGACCTCGTCGAGCACCGAGAACGGCAGCTCACCGTCGGAGGCCTCACGAACCGGCAGGCCGTCGTCGGCCGTCCACTCGAGCACCAGGTCCCTCGTGATGCCGGCCAGGCACCCGCTGGACAGCGGTGGGGTGAGCAGCTCGCCACCGATCTCGACGAACGCGTTGGAGCCGGTGCCCTCGCACAGCTCGCCACGGGTGTTGGCGAGCCACGCCTCGTCCGCGCCGGCGGCCGTCGCCTGAGCCACCGCCACCACGTTCTCGGCGTAGGACGTGGTCTTCAGCCCGACGATCGCGGACCGCTCGTTGCGGACCCAGCGGGAGCGGACCGTCCGGATCGGGTGCGGCGGCGGCACGGGTCCCAGCACCACCAGGACGGTCTGCGGCCCTGGCGTGCGGGTGGAACCGAGCGGTCCGATCCCTCCGGTGACCGTGATCCGCAGCCGACCGAGGTCGGGGCGCTCCGCCAGCACCGCGCCCACCCCGGCGCGCACGGCGTCCAGGTCCGGATCGTCGAGGCCCAGGCCTCGCAGCGACCGGCCGAGCCGGCGCAGATGCCGCGTCAGGGCGAACGCCTGGCCGTCGATCACCTGACAGGTCTCGAAGGCCCCGTCTCCGACGGTGATCCCGTGGTCCAGGCCGCTGATCGCCGGCTCGGCGGGGTCTCGCAGGTGCCCATCGAGCCACATCACGATCTCGTCCACCGTCCGCCTTCCGTCGTCGCGGTAGGGCCATCTTCGCCGAGCGCGCGACCTGGTGCGCCTCGGCACGCCAATGGTTGCGGAGTCGGGCCTCACCTGCGCGTTCAGGGCCCCCGTCAGCCGCTGGCGAGCCCGACGAGCCTCGCGGCCTTGAGCTCGGTCTCGGCCCACTCGTCGCCGGCGAGCGACCCCCACGTGATGCCCGCCCCGGTGCCGAACCGCAGCGTCCCACCGGAGTGCGGGGTCCACCAGAAGGTGCGAATGCCCACCGCGAGCTCGGCGCGCCCGGAATCGGCATCCACCCAACCGACGGCTCCGCAGTAGGGGCCGCGCGGTTCGGGCTCGAGGGTCGCGATGATCCCCAGGGCAGCGCCCTTCGGCGCTCCGGACACCGACGCCGGCGGGTAGGTCGCCGCGAGGACCGCCGGCCAGTCGGGCCGCGGGTCCACCAGCCGACCGCGCACCGTGGTGACCAGGTGCACGAGCCCAGGGTGACGCTCGACGGCCAGCAGATCGGTGACCTCGACGGTGCCCGGGAGGCAGATCCGCTGGAGGTCGTTGCGGACCAGGTCCGCGATCATGACGTTCTCGGCGGCGTCCTTGGCGCTCAGGCCGCCCGGCGTGGCGGCGGTGCCCTTGATCGGCCCCGACGTGACCCAGCCGCCGTCCACCCGCAGGTACAGCTCGGGCGAGGCGGTGACCACCCAGACCGGCGGAGCGACTCCCCCGCCCGGCACATGCACCACCCCCGCGTACGGGGCCGGGTTGCCGGTCGACAGACGGGCCGCCAGGGCCCCGGCGTCGGGCTCGACACCGTCGGGCCACGGCGGGAGCGGTGCACTCAGCACCCGGCAGAGATTGGCCTGGTACACGTCACCCTCGCGGACCGCCGAGCGGATCGACTCGACACCGGCGCAGTAGACCTCGCGGGTCATCGAGGAGGTCCACGCCGCAGCCGACGGGCCGCGCCACGCACGCCGAGAACCGTCCCCCGCATCGCCCCGGCCCGCGACCTCCGGCGCCACCTCCGCGAACCGCCACGCCCGGACCCGACCCTCGAAGTCCGCAACCACCGCCCAGAAGCCCTCGACCAGCCGGACGGCGTCCGCCGGGCCGTCCAGGTGGTCCACCACGCCGCGTGCCCGCCGCCCGCCCAGCAGAGCCCATCCGGGCGCCGCCGGACGGGCCGCGCCGCGGTGCGCCGGACCGACCATCGGCACACCGTAGCGACGTCCCTGGTTGGACTCCCGGTGAGAGCGTCGACTACAGTTCCGGATGCGCACGACGCCCTGGCGGACGTGCTGCGCGGACGTGGCTCAGTTGGTAGAGCATCACCTTGCCAAGGT
>CAYYCE010000466.1:0-3220 GCA_964469635.1 uncultured Kineosporiaceae bacterium | reverse complement strand
TGAACGAGCGGTTCATCGCCCGGCACATGATGTAGGACAGGATCGCACCGGAGGACCCGACCAGGGACCCGGTGATGATCAGCAGGTCGTTGTTGAGCATGAACCCGGCGGCCGCCGCGGCCCACCCGGAGTAGCTGTTCAGCATCGACACGACCACGGGCATGTCGCCGCCGCCGATGGCGGACACCAGATGGAATCCCAGCAACAGCGCCAGCGCCGTCATGATCGCCAGCGGGATGATCCCCCGCGGCACGTCGCCGGCCAGCATCGTGCCGTCGGTCATGAACCAGATCATGAGCGCGACCGAGGACAGGATGATGCCGAGGTTGAGCATGTGGCGGCCGGGCAGCATCAGCGGGGCCGACCTCATCCGGGCGCTGAGTTTGGCCCAGGCCACCACCGACCCGGTGAATGTCACCGCACCGATGAACACCCCGAGGAACACCTCGACGGAGTGGATCCGGGCCATCGCGTCGGTGGCCGCGGGGTCGGCCTCGAGGAAGGAGTTGTAGCCCACGAGCACCGCGGCGATACCGACGAAGCTGTGCAGCATGGCCACCAACTGCGGCATGCCGGTCATCTCGACGGTCCGCGCGCGCCACGATCCGATGGCCAGGCCGATCAGCATCGGGACGGCGATCAGGACGGCGGTCAGTCCCACCGGACGCTGGCTGTCACGCAACGCGAGGGCGATGGTGGCGACCAGGGCGATCGTCATGCCGGTCATGCCGAACCTGTTGCCCCGCTCGGCGGTCTCGTGCTTGGACAGTCCGGCCAGGGCGAAGACGAACAACACGCCCGCGATGATGTAGGCGGCGGTCACGAGACCGTTGACACGGCTGTCGGAGGTGACCTCGGACGCCGCCGTCAGGGCAGCGAGGGGCGCAGCGCTCAGGGTGGCCATGGGTCAGTCCTTCCGGAACATCTGAAGCATGCGCGAGGTCACCAGGAAGCCGCCGAAGATGTTGATGCTGGCCACCAGGACGGCGACCACCGCCAGGATCGTCACCGCGAGGTTGTCGTTGCCCACCTGCAACAGACCGCCGACCAGGATGATCCCCGAGATCGCGTTGGTCTCCGACATCAGCGGCGTGTGCAGGGCGTGCGCCACGTTCGAGATCACGTAGAAACCGACGAACACGGCGAGGGCGAACACCGTGAAGTGCCCGAGGAACGCCGCCGGCGAGGCCATCGCGAGCAGGGCGAACAGGATCGCGGCCAGCGCCCCGCCGTAGATCTTGCGGCGGGGGTCCGGTGGCTTGGGCGGCTCCGCGGCCACGACCGGGGCGGCGGGCGCGGCCGGGGCCGCCGAGACCTGGACCGGGGGCGGCGGCCAGAGGTTCTCGCCCTCCTTGACCACGGTCAGACCCCGAACCACGACGTCGTCCAGGTCGAGCGTCAGCTCGCCGTCCTTGCCCGGGGTCACCAGCTTGAGCAGGTTGACGATGTTGGTGCCGTAGAGCTGGGACGTCTGGGCCGGCAGCCGGCTCGCCAGGTCGGTGTAGCCGAGAATGGTGACCTGGTTGTCCGTGACCGTCTTCTGGTCCGGAACGGTCAGCTCGCAGTTGCCGCCGTTGGCCGAGGCCAGGTCGACGATCACCGATCCGTGCGCCATCCTGGCGACGGTGTCCGCCGTGATCAGCTTGGGGGCCGGCCGGCCCGGGATCAGGGCGGTGGTGATGACGATGTCGGCGTTCGCCGCCTCCTCGTCGTACATCACCGCGGTGAGCCGCTCCTGCTCGGCGGTCATCTCCTTGGCGTAGCCGGTGGAGCTGACCTCCTGCTCCATCTCGACGGTGACGAACTGCGCGCCCATCGACTCGACCTGCTCGGCGACCTCGGGACGGACGTCGAAGGCCCGCACCACAGCGCCCATCGCACCGGCGGCGCCGATCGCCGCCAGCCCCGCGACGCCGGCACCGACCACGAACACCCTCGCGGGCGGGACCTTTCCGGCCGCCGTCACCTGCCCGGTGAACTGGCGGTGGAACTCGTGGGCGGCCTCGATCACCGCGCGGTATCCGGCGACGTTGGCCATCGAGGACAGCACGTCCAGCGACTGGGCGCGCGAGATCCGCGGGACGGCGTCCATCGCCAGCGCGGTGACCCCCTGGGCCTGCAGTCGCTCGAGCAACTCGGGGCTGCGGCCGGGCGCCATCAGCGACACGACCGTGGCGCCGGCGCGCAGCCGGGCGATCTCGCCATCCGTGGGGGCGTTCACCTTGATCACGATGTCGCTCGACCACACCTCGTCGGCGGTGCCGACGGCCGCCCCGGCCTCGGTGTAGGCGGCGTCGTGTTGGTCGGCCAGGTCCCCGGCCCCGGCCTCGACGACCACCTCGTAGCCCAGAGCCACCAACTGACCGGTGGTCTTGGCGGTCGCCGCAACCAACGTCTCGCCGGTTCGGGACTCACGCGGGACACCGATGCGCACGGCTACCTCCACTCGTACCGCCGGAACAGGCCGACACCCGACGCACTACGAATAGCGGTCACGCGCGGCCGACACCAGCACCCTATGGGCACGGGACGTGCCCACGACGGCGCACCACGGCGATTGCGCACCACGGCTGCCCGGTGCGCTCGAACCTATCCTCGGCTCCGGGTGACAGGGCCGTGACCAACACCACCCGCGGGTGACGGTTCGGCGCCGCTGCGCTGCAGCCTCCGCGACGTCGCCCAGGAGCAGATCGGGCAGCCGGTCGGGTCGTGGCGCAGGGCCGGGCAGTGTTCGCGACCGAAGTAGATGATCTGCAGGTGACGGCGGTTCCACGTCCGCTTCGGGAAGACCGCCTTCAGGTCGCGCTCGGTCCGCTCCACCGAGGAGCCGTTCGAGAGCCCCCAGCGGCCGGCGAGGCGATGGATGTGGGTGTCGACCGGGAACGCCGGCACGCCGAAGGCCTGGGCCATCACCACGCTCGCGGTCTTGTGGCCCACGCCTGGCAGCGACTCCAGGAAGTCCCAGTCGGGGACGACCTCACCACCGGCGTCCACGATCCCGGCGGCCGCCCGCCACAGGTTCCTCGCCTTGGTGGGCGCCAGCCCGATCTCGCGGATGATCTCCAGGATCCCGGCCTCGCCCAACGCCGCCATCGCGACCGGGGTGCGCGCGACGGCGAACAGCGCCGGGGTCACCTGGTTGACCTTCTTGTCAGTGGTCTGCGCCGACAGGACGACGGCGACCAGCAGGGTGTAGGGATCGGTGTGCTCCAGCGGGATC
>CAYYCE010000465.1:0-3224 GCA_964469635.1 uncultured Kineosporiaceae bacterium | reverse complement strand
AACAGGGTGCCGAAACCGGGTGTGGCGACCACGGTGCTGCCGCCCGTGGGCTCACTGAAGTACATCAACACGATCACCCGGACGTAGAAGAACGCCGCCACCGCGCTGGCGAGCACACCGATCAGGGCGAGCACCCAGGCACCGCTGGAGACCGCCGCCGAGAAGACCGCGTACTTGCCCATGAAGCCGCTGGTCAGCGGGATGCCCGCCATGGCCAGCAGGAACAGGGTGAAGGCCCCGGCCGCCATCGGGTGTCGTTTGCCCAGCCCGGCCCACTGCGACAGGTGGGTCGCCTCACCGCCGATGCCCTCCTCGCCCGCGTCGCGCACCAGCGAGACCAGGGCGAAGGCGCCGATCGTGGTGAAACCGTAGACGAACAGGTAGAACAGCACGCCGGAGACGCCGGAGCGGTCCATCGCCAGGACACCGGTGAGCAGGAAGCCGGCGTGAGCGATCGAGGAGTAGGCCAGCATCCGCTTGATGTCGGTCTGCACGATGGCGATCACCGAGCCGACCACCATGGTCAGGATCGCCACGGTCCACAGTGCCGGTGACAGATCCCACCGCTCCGCCGGCAGGGCCACGTAGAGGACCCGCAGCAGCGCGCCGAAGGCGGCCACCTTGGTGCTGGCGGCCATGAACCCGGTCACCGGGGTCGGGGCGCCCTGATAGACGTCCGGCGTCCAGACGTGGAACGGTGCCGCGCCGACCTTGAACAGCAGCCCGACGGCCAGCATGCCGGCCCCCATCAGCAGCAAGCCGTCCTTGCCGAGCACCGCGTCGCCGCCGGTGCCGCTGATCGCCGCGGCGATGTCGGACAGGCGCACCGAACCGGCGAAGCCGTAGAGCAGCGCGGTGCCGTAGAGGAAGAACGCCGAGGAGAAGGCCCCGAGCAGGAAGTACTTGAGGCTGGCCTCCTGCGAGAGCAGGCGACGGCGGCGGGCGAGACCGCAGAGCAGGTACAGCGGCAGCGAGAACACCTCGAGGGCGATGAACATCGTCAGCAGGTCGTTCGAGGCGGGGAAGAGCATCATGCCGCCGATCGAGAACAGCATCAGCGGGAACACCTCGGACTGCACCAGACCCGCGCGCCGGGCCCCGGCCTCCCCCGGCGATCCGGGAACGGCCGAGGCCTGCGGGGTGAACGCGCCGCCGTCCGCGGCCCGTTCGGTCATGGTGAGTACCGCCAGCAGCGACAGGCCCAGGATCGTCGCCTGCAGGAACAGCGCCGGCCCGTCGATCACCACGGACCCGGCGCCGGAGGCGCCGGCCGTCTGCACCCGGGTGCCGTCCACGACCAGTTTCGCGATGGCGCCGAGCGCCGCGATCAGACCCACCAGCGCCACGACGACCTGGACACCGAACCGCGTGGCCCGCGGCGCGAAGGCCTCCACGAGCACCGCCACGCAGGCTGCCGCGAAGACGATCAGGAGCGGCAGCACGGCGACGTAGTCGATCTTCGGTGCCGAGAAGCCCGCCGCGACGGGCGCGATGGCGGCAGTGGCGAGCGCGGTCACGGCTGGACCCCTTCGGCGATCGGTACGACGGGTTCGGGGTCGGTCACCTGGATCTGCTGCATCGTGCGCTCCACCGCCGGGTTCAGCACGTCGAGCACGGGCTTCGGGTAGAAGCCCAGCACGAGGATCACCGCGACGACGGGGGCCACCACCCACATCTCGCGCCTGTCGAGGTCACGCCAGGCCGCGGCGAACTCCTGCTTCGGCCCGGTGAACATGCGCTGGTAGGTGATCAGGATGTACAGCGCCGCGAGGATCATGCCGACCGTGGCCAGCACCGCGACCGCCGGGTAGCGCGGGAAGGTGCCGACCAGAACCAGGAACTCACTGATGAAGCTCGACATGCCGGGCAGCGCCAGGCTCGACAGACCGGCGAGCAGGAACGAACCGGCCAGCAGCGGCGTCGAGCGCTGCAGTCCTCCGAACTCATCGATCCGGGACGACCCCCGACGATTGATCAGCATGCCGCCGACGAGGAACAGGGCAGCGGTCGAGAACCCGTGGTTGACCATGTACAGCCCCGACCCGGACTGGCCGTAGGAGGTCATCGCGAAGATCCCGAGCACGATGAAGCCGAAGTGCGAGATCGAGGTGTAGGCGATCAGCCGCTTCAGATCGCTCTGGCCGATGGCCAGCAGCGCGCCGTAGATCACCGAGACCAGTGCGAGGGCGATGATCACCGGCGCCGCCCAGGTGCTGGCGTTGGGGAACAGCGGCAGACACAGGGTGATCATCCCGAAGGTGCCGACCTTGTCGAGGACGCCGACCAGCAGCACCGACACCGCCGGCGGAGCCTCGCCCGCGGCGTCCGGCAGCCAGGTGTGCACCGGCCACATCGGCGCCTTCACCGCGAAGGCGAAGAAGAAGCCGACGAACATCAGCCGTTCCGCCACGGCCGGGCCCGCTCCGCCCGCGGCCACCGGGAAGACGCCCGTGAGGTTGCTGGTCAGGAACCCCTCGGGACCACCCTTGCCCTGGTGGTAGATCGCGATCACCGCGACCAGCATCACCAGGCCGCCCAGCAGGCTGTACAGCAGGAACTTCACGGCGGCGTAGCGACGCTGCGGGCCGCCGAACTGGCCGATGAGGAAGTAGACCGGGACCAGCATCGCCTCGAAGAAGACGTAGAACAGGAATACGTCCCGGGCGGCGAACACTCCGATCATGAAGGTCTCGAGGACCAGCACGAGGGCGAAGAAGTTGCGGGCGGGGTTGCCGCGGTAGTCGTTCCACGCGGCCAGCACGCAGATGGGCACCAGGATCACCGACAGCAGCACCATGACCAGCGCGATGCCGTCCACGCCGAGCGCGTAGCTGGCGCCCAGTTGCGGGATCCAGGAGTGCTGCTCGGGGAACTGGTACAGGCCGGCGTTGGCGACGTCGAAGCGCATCGCCATGCCGATACCGACGGCGAGGGTGGCCAGCGAGGTGATCAGGGCCACGGTGCGCGCCCGCAGGTCGGTGCCTTGCGGCAGGGCCCACACCAGGACCGCCCCGATCAGCGGGATCAGTCCCATGACGGTCAGCCAGGGCATGTCAGTCCTTCCCTCTCTGCACTGCCGCCACCGGGACGATCGCGAACGGGCACCGCATCATCACAGCCTCACCGCCAGGACGCCGAGGACCAACACGATGACGCCGCCGAGCATCGAGGCCGCGTAGGACCGGACCAGGCCGCTCTGCCAGCGCCGCAGCCGCCCGGCGGCC
>CAYYCE010000464.1:0-3230 GCA_964469635.1 uncultured Kineosporiaceae bacterium | reverse complement strand
TCCTTCGCCGAGCCGACCTCGCCATGTACGAGACGAAGCTCAAGCACCGACGCGATGCACACCCCCACACCGCCTGACTGAACCGGGACCCCGCACGGTCCCCGGTCTTGGGACCTCGTCGCAACGAGCCCCAGCCCGCGTGCACACCGACAGCCGCGAGGAGTGCGGCTATGACCGGGCGTTCGGTGCGGTGGCTCGCCGGCGAGCACCGACGCGCCGCGTGGCGCCTTTGACGACATGCCCGACGTACGCGCCCGGTGACGTCCGGGTCGAGGACCGTGAGGACCCGAAGATCGTCGACCCGACCGACGCCATCATCCGCCTGTCGGCGACGTGCATCTGCGGAAGCGACCTGTGGCCCACCGCGGCGCCGAACCGGTCGAGCACCGGGTGATGAGGCGCAGCAGTGAGGGGTCAGGACGCCATCAGCTGCGCCCGGCAGCGCTGCTCGTCGATGACGTGCCCGACAGCGGCGAAGCCGGTGGCCGCCGACTCCAGGTGGCGGATGGCCGCAGACGTGTCCCCGTTGAGCCTGGCCAGTAGCCCACGGATCTCCTCGACCGCTGAGTACAAGACCCCTGCCGAGCGGATCACCATCACCGACACACGTGATACGTGGTGGTCCCGTGTGCGTGACCCGCCTTCTCCCCAATGGATCACAGCGACCTGTGGCAGTTCGACCTCGACGACACCGAAACGCGAGAGCGGTTCGCGACCGTCTTGACCATGGCCGCAGACGACCTCTTGACACGGATTGCGCAGTGGCCCGTCGAGCCGGTTGACAGCCTCTCGGACCGCCCGGTCTTCCGTGTCCTGGTGGAGCAGCTGACCCGGACTGGGTGGTTCCGCGACGCTGAGGGCCGATGGGACTACCGGTACGGGACGTTCAGCCCGGTCACCCAAGGACTCGGTGAGATGCCAGAGGGGGTGCTCTCCGCGTTGCTGTCCCACCACAGGTTGAGCCTGATGGTGGAGGTGACAACGGACGTCGCGGCGCAGTTCGCACGGCACGAACCCTTCGCACAGTTCGCCACCCGCCGCGGCTTCGAGCCGTTCACCAGCGACATACTCAGGCCGTTTCACGACCCGAGCCCCGGAATCGAGCAACATGTCGCAGAGTCCGAGGCTGTGTTGATCCTCGACCGCGACATGGGGCCGGTGCAGATCCACGTGGAGGCACTGCCCGAGGACCTCCGCACCCCGCCCTCGCATACGGCTGGCTGTACGTCGAGATCCTCATCGCCGACGAGCCGTTCCTGCCCACCGCCACCGAACAGGAAAAGGTCGCCCTGGCCCAACAAGGCCGAGCCTGGTGGAACGTTGCCGCAGTGAGCACCTGACTGACGGTCACCCCGGAGGATCCGGTAGGCAGGCGATCGCAACCATGCCTCTATCCGCCGCCTGCGGAGGCAACCTCGTTGAGTGACTCGGGTCTACTGTGGATCGGTTCGGGTGCCTGGCCGTGGTGGCGGCGGGCGGGGTCTGGCCTGCTGTGGGGTCGCCGTGTGAGGTGGCTCCTGTGTCCGTGTCGACCGTGCTTCTGCCGTTCCAGTCTGCGACGATGTCGACCGCTCATCTGGCGGCGGTCTCGTTCCTGGCGCGCTACTCGGGGCGGAGCCACGCCCTCTACGAGTTCCAGCTGCGGGAGTGGTTCACCTGGTGCGAACACCACGGGCTGGACCCGCTGGTCGGGGTCCAGCGCGCTCATGTCGAGCTGTTCATCGCTGGCCCGGGTGAGCGGGGGCTGGTGGACTCCTCGGTGGTGACGATGATGCACGCCCGTGCGCGGGTTCTTCCGGTTCGCCCACATCGACGGCCTCATCGGCGCCGACCCGGCCGTGTGCGCGCGGCTGCCCAAGGGCCACCGCGACGAGTCCCGCACCCAGGGGCTGGACCGCCTCGAGCTGGTCCGGTTCCTCCAGGTCGCCCAGACCATCACCGTCCACCACGGCGCGCTGACCTTCCTGCTCGGCATCAACGCGCTGCGCGCGTCGGAGGCCGCCGCGGTCCGGATCGAGGTCTACGCCGACACCCTGCGCGGGCACCGGGTGCTGCACCTGGTCGGCAAGGACAACAAGCCCGCCACCATGCCGGTGACCGTCCCGGTGCTCCGGGTCCCGGAGGCCTGCCGGGGCGAGCGCACCGACGGGCCGCTGATCCTGCCACCATAGAGCGGCACCCTCGGCCGCCACGGCGTCCACTTCCTCACCGCCTACGTCGCCGGTGTCTGATCCGGTTGGTCGCTCGACAACGTACCCATTGATGTACTACAGCGTACGACGATGACATACGCTGATCAGGAGGGCGAGCTGATCAACTGGGACCCGGACGCCGTCGCCTACCTCCGATCATGAAGCGAGCGGTACCCGACGGCGTCGACATCGAACCCGAATGGACGCAGGAGGCCATGGCAGACAGCGACCTCCTGGCCCTCGAACCAGACCCGAGGTCCCTGATGGGAGCCTCCCGGTTCATCGGCCACTCTCGATCCGCCGCGGGTGATCGTCGTGATCGCCCACCGCGACCTCGACGGTGACCTGCACGGCATCAACGCCTGGCCGGCAACGGGGGCCGACCTGAAGCTGTGCCACCAAGGAGACCGACGATGGCCAAGACGATTGACCCAGCACTGGCGCAGCGGCTTCGCCGCGAGTCCGAAGAGACTAAGGACGACGCATACCCCGCGGGCGTCACCGGCCGGCGGCCGAACCGCCAGAGGGTGTACTCCGTGCGCCTGAGCGCCGAGGAAGAAGCCGAAGTACAAAGTGTCGCCGCCGCCAAACACCTGCCCCCATCAACCCTCGTCCGGTCCTGGATCCTCGAACGACTCGACCAGGAACGCCCCGCCTGACCTGAGTCCTTCCGCCGCCCGCGGACGCGGCCGGGACGGGCAGGACCGGCGTGGGGGCGTCGCCCGGAGCCGGTCGCCGCCGGATGCCATGACGTCGTACGCCAACGGCCTAGCGCGCGGTGAGCAGAGCCACTGACGCGGACAGGACGAGCATCGACAACACGCCGATGCGGAACTGCCTCGGGCTGAGCCGGTGGAACAGCAGGGTGCCGAGGCGCCAGCCGATCGGCAGGGCGACGGCATCCGCGAGCACCAGCAGTCCCACCTCTCGGTCCACCAACCCGGAGGCTGCGAACAACCCGAGCGCGACCACGCCCTGCAGGGCGAAGATCGCCTGGAGCGTGGCACGGAACCGTGCGGGCGGCAGGGCGCGAGCGTC
>CAYYCE010000463.1:0-3237 GCA_964469635.1 uncultured Kineosporiaceae bacterium | reverse complement strand
TCGAGGCCAGCATGGCGAGCAGGATCACCACCGCCGGCCGCAGCGCGGGCGGGCAGACCACCTCGGTGCCCGTCCAGCGCGTGGGGCCCTTGACCATCACGCGGTGCGGATCCATCAGGGTGACCGAGGCGCCGAGCCGGTTCAGTTCGGTCAGGTAGATCGCGCGGTTCTCGTAGACCCAGTCGTGGATCAGGGTCTGGCCGGTCGCGGTCGCCGCGATCACCGCGAAGAACGGCAGGTTGTCGATGTTCAGGCCCGGGAACGGCATCGGGTGGATCTTGTCGATCGGGGCGTGCAGCACCGATATGCGGGTGGTCAGATCCACCAGCCGGGTGCGGCCGTTGGTGGCGAGGTACTCCTCGCTGCGCTCGTAGTCGAGGCCCATGCCCTCGAGTACGGCGAGCTCGATCTCCATGAACTCGATCGGCACCCGCCGGATGGTGATCTCGGAGTCGGTGACGATGGCGGCGGCCAGCAGCGACATCGCCTCGATCGGGTCCTCGGACGGTGCGTAGTCGACGTCCACGTCGATGTCTCGGCGCCCGCGCACCCGTAGCGTGGTGCTGCCGATGCCCTCGACCTGAACGCCCAGGGCCTGCAGGAAGAAGCACAGGTCCTGGACCATGTAGTTGGACGAGGCGTTCCGGATCACCGTCTCGCCCTCGTACAGGGCCGCCGCCAGCAGCGCGTTCTCGGTGACGGTGTCGCCGCGCTCGGTCAGCACGATCGGACGGTGCGGCACGACCGAGCGGTCGACCTGGCAGCGGTACTCGCCCTCGGTGGCGGCCACCGTCAGCCCGAAGGGGCGCAATGCCGTCAGGTGCGGCTCCACGGTGCGCAGGCCGAGCTGGCAACCCCCGGCGTACGGCAGGCCGAAGGAGTCGAACTGGTGCAGCAGCGGGCCGAGCAACATGATCACCGAGCGGGTGCGGCGGGCCGCCTCGGCGTTGATCGCCGACAGGTCGAGGGCACCGGTGGGCACCAGTTCGAGGTCGCCCTCGCTGTTCAGCCACCGGCTGCGGATCCCGATGCTGTCGAGCACCTCGAGCAGCCGGTTGACCTCCTCGATCCGGGCCACGCGGCGCAGCGTCGTCCGGCCCCGGTTGAGCAGGGCGGCGCACAGCAGGACCACGCCGGCGTTCTTCGAGGACTTCACGTCGATCGAGCCGGCGAGCTTCGTCGGTCCGTGCACTCTCAGGTGGACCGGGCCACCGCCCACCTGGATGAGCTCGGAGTCCAGCGCCTCGCCGATTCGGGCGATCATGTCGACGGTGAGGTTCTGCTGACCGCGTTCGATGCGGTGGACGGCGCTCTGGCTGGTGCCGAGCGCATCGGCCAGTTGGGTCTGGGTCAGGCCGCGGTGCGTCCGCGCACCTCGGATCAGGGTGCCGATCTGCGCGAGCTGTGCCTCAGACATGGGCGCCACCGTATCTCGCATGTGAGATGCCCCGTGGCAACTCGACCAGGACTCGCCACGCGGGGTGATGCCGTCCACCCCTGGGTGATCACGGTCCGCCAGGGGGATGAGCGCTCGGGCCCCGGCCCCGAGACGGCACGAATAGGCTGGTGAGATGCGTTCGTTGCGGTGGGACGAGGCGCGTGCCCGCGCGGAGGCGATCACGGTCGGCGACACCGGATCGAACTCGACGTGACCTCGGACACCACGTTCACCTCCCGCAGCCTCATCACCTTCCGCTCCCACCGGGGCGGGCCCGTCTTCCTGGACGTCCGCGCGCCCCGACTGCACGCCGTCCGGCTCAACGGGGACCGGCTGAGCCCCGCGCGACTGGACGCCGCGATCGACGGCACCCGGCTGTGGCTGCAGGCCGCGCCGGGGGAGAACGAGGTCGAGGTCGAGGCCGAGATGGCCTACCGCACCGACGGTGAGGGCCTGCACCGCAGCGTCGACGTCGCCGACGGGTGCACCTACCTCTCCGCGGTGTCCTTCCTGGACGCCGCGCCGAGCATCTTCGCATGGTGCCCGCGATCTCGGATCCGTTGTGGCGCGCGGCGATCTGGGGGCAGCTGCGCGCCGGGGTGCACAACGCCTGCTCGACCCCGGGCAGGCGTTGGCCGTTCTGGTCGCCGCCGTCCCCCGGGAGGAATCGGCCATCGCCGTCGAGGCCGTCTGCGGCTGGGCCCTGGCGACGCTTCACCGGCGAGCTGCCCGGGTCGAACCACCTCCTCGAGGCGGCGGCCGCGGGGATGTGGCAGTGGGGCCACGACGGGTGCACCCAGCCCTACGTCGATCGGTACTTCGACGAGGTGGCGTCCACGGCGGCGATCCGCTCCGGCTGGATGCTCGCCCGGGCGGCCTCCGGCTTCTTCCCGCGCATCACGCTCGACGAGCAGGTTCCGTCTCGGGCCCGGGTGATGGCGCAGCGGCCGGAGCTGCCGATGCCGCTGCGGCGGGCGCTGCTCGACGGCGCCGACGACGCGGCCCGCGTGCTCGTCGTCCGCAGCAGGTTTCCCCATCCGCCGTGAGCCCTCGGCGGGTGACGGGAGTTTGACAACCAGTGACTGTCGCCCCATCGGTCTGAGGCAATTGCGGTGATCACTGGACGGGTGGTCGCGGATGGAGCGACCCTTGCCCCATGGTCATCGCACCCGGCGGCATCGCCGGGCTCCCGCTGCTCGACGCAGCCGGACTGCGCTCACTGGTCCCGATGACGGCCGCCGTCGTGGCGCTCGAGGCGGCGCTGTACGACGGTTCGGCCCCGGGGGTCACACCGGCGCGGACGACGGTGCTCACCCAGGCCGGGCAGGTGCTGCTGATGCCCGCGGCGATGTCGCGGTTCGTCGGCGTCAAGCTGGTCAGCATCGCCCCCGACAACCCGGCCATCGGCCGGCCCCGGATCCAGGGCGTCTACGTGCTCATGGACGCCGTCGGGCTGTCACCGGTGGCACTGGTGGACGGCGTGGCGCTGACCTCGCTGCGGACCCCGGCCACCTCGGCCGTGGCGGTCCGCCGGCTCGCCCCGACCAACGCCGTCCGCCTCGTGGTCTTCGGCACCGGTCCCCAGGGGTACGGACACGTCGAGGCGGTGCAGGCGGTGCGGCCGGTCTCCCACCTGACCGTGGTCGGCCGCGACCGGTCGCGGGCCGAGGCCATGGCCCACTGGGCCGCCGAGCGTGGCCTGCCGGTCGAGATCGTGGCCGGGGCGGACCTGGCCGACGGGTTGCAGGCCCCGGTGGAGGCTGCCGACGTCGTGGTCTGCGCCACCACGGCCCGCTGGC
>CAYYCE010000462.1:0-3253 GCA_964469635.1 uncultured Kineosporiaceae bacterium | reverse complement strand
CGGAGCCCGGATCTGGGTCCGGATGCGGACCCCCGAGGCCCTGGTGGTCCTCCGCGCCGTGGGTCAGCCGGTGGCCGGGCACCAGGACGAGCTGGAACTGGTCGGGGTCACGGGGCTGGCCGTCGAGGCGCGGCGTCAAGCGGTGCGCGCCAGGATCCGCCGCCCGATCCTGCTCATGCACGAGGGTATCCCGGCGAAGGGCACCGAGACGCTCGACCTGTCGGCGACGGGTTGCCGGGTGCGGCTGCCGGAGCACCAGCAGCTGCGGCCCGGGGACCGGCTACAGACCGTGGTGACCGATGCCCACGGCGGCACGATCTGGCTGCGCAGCGAGGTGGTGCGCGTCCACCACGACCGGGACGAGGCGGCGCTGCGGTTCATCGAGATCTCCGACGCCGACCGCAACCGGATCGACCGGGACGTGCTCGCCTGGCACTCCCGTCCCCGCTGAGGCCGCCCCTACCAGGCCATCAGCTCCAACTCGCCGACGTGGGCCACCTCGACCACGGCGGCGCCGGCCTCGTCGCTGGCCTCCAGGTCGATCTCGGCGCTGATGCCCCAGTCCCCCGCGCCGTCCGGATCGTCGAAGATCTGCCGCACCGCCCAGCGCCGTCCGGTCCCGGCGCGGCCCAGGTCCCGGACGACGAGCAGGTGCGGTCCCCGGGCGTCCGGCCCGGTGCCCAGGTCGTCGTGGACGGCGAGGTAGTCCGCCATCGCCTCGCGCCAGGCCTCGGCGTCCCAGCCGGCGTCGCCGTCCAGCTCGCCGAGCTCCTCCCACCGTTGCCGGGCGGCCAGCTCCACCCGGCGGAACAGGGCGGTGCGCACCAGCACCCGGAACGCCCGGGCGTTCGCCGTGACCGGTGGGGGCTCGGTCGAGGGCCGGGTTCCGGGCTCGGGGCCACCGCCCCCCGAGCGGTCCGGGTCGACGAGGGCGGCCCACTCCTCGAGCAGGCTGGAGTCGGTCTGGCGCACCAGCTCCGCCAGCCACTCGATGAGGTCGGTCAGCTCCTCGGTGCGCGCCGCCTCGGGGACCGTGCGCCGCAGCGCCTTGTAGGCGTCGGCCAGATAGCGCAGCACCGACCCCTCGGTGCGGGCGAGCCGGTAGAACCGCACGAACTCGGTGAAGGACATGGCGCGCTCGTACATGTCCCGCACCACCGACTTGGGCGACAGCTCGTGGTCGGCCACCCACGGAGGCCCGCCGCGGTTTATCTCGTCGGGGGCCTCGAGCAGCTCCGCGCGCGGCCGGGGGGGGCCGACCGACTCGAGGGCGGCCATCCGCTCCTCGTAGTCCAGGCCCTCGGCCTTCATCTGCGCGACCGCCTCGCCGCGGGCGAGGTCCCGCTGCGCCCCCAGGACGTGGCGCGGATCCTCCAGCGTCGACTCGATCACCGAGACCACGTCGAGGGCGTAGCTCACGGAGGCCGGGTCGAGGACCTCGATCGCCGCCAGGGCGAAGGGTGACAGCGGTTGGTTGAGCGCGAAGTCGTCCTGCAGCTCGACGGTCAGCCGCACCGTGCGTCCGCTCCCGTCGGGCTCCGGCAGCCGCTCGACCACACCGGCGGCCAGCAGCGCCCGGTACACGGCGACGGCGTGCAGCACGTGCCTGCGCTGCGAGGGCCGGGGCTCGTGGTTGTCCTCGAGCAGGTGCCGGGCCGCGGCCACGGCGTCCCCGGGGCGCGCGACGAGTTCGAGGATCATGGCGTGGCTGATCGCGAAGGACGATGTCAGCGGTTCCGGCGGCGCGGTGACCAAGCGGTCGAAACTGGCTCTGGTCCAGCTCACCTGGCCCGGCGGCGGCTTCTTGCGCACGATCCGCCTGCGCTTGCGCTCATCGTCCCCGGCGCGTGCGAGCAGCCGTGCGTTCTCCACCTCGTGGTCGGGGGCCTGCACCACCACCGTGCCCGCGGTGTCGAACCCGGCCCGACCCGCCCGCCCCGCGATCTGGTGGAACTCGCGGGCCGACAGCCGGCGCATCCGACGGCCATCGTACTTGACCAGACCGGTCAGCAGCACGGTGCGGATCGGCACGTTGATGCCCACGCCGAGCGTGTCGGTGCCGCAGATCACCCGCAGCAGCCCGGCCTGGGCCAGTTGCTCCACCAGCCGCCGGTACCGGGGCAGCAGCCCGGCGTGGTGGACGCCGATCCCATGACGCACCAACCGATTCAGCGTCTGACCGAAGCCTGCGGCGAACCGGAATCCCGCGATCCGCCGTCCGATCTCGTCCCGTGTCGCGCGATCGGCGACCGCGATGCTCGTCAGGGCCTGGGCCCGCTCCAGCGCGGCGGCCTGGGTGAAGTGGACGACGTAGATCGGCGCCCGATCGGTGGCCAGCAGCTCCTCGATGGTCTCGTGCGCCGGCGTCGTCGCGTAGGAGAAGTACAGCGGTACCGGCCGCTCCCCCGTCTCGACGAGGGCCGTGGGCCGACCGGTGCGCCGGGTGAGGTCGGTGCGCAGGAACGTGACGTCGCCGAGGGTGGCCGACATCAGCAGGAACTGCGCCCGTGGCAGCTCGATCAACGGAACCTGCCAGGCCCAGCCGCGGTCTGGGTCGGCGTAGAAGTGGAACTCGTCCATGACGACCAGACCGACGTCGGCCGCCGCCCCCTCCCGCAGTGCCAGGTTCGCCAGCACCTCGGCGGTGCAGCAGATGATCGGCGCCTGCGGGTTGACCGCGGCGTCCCCGGTGAGCATCCCCACCGATTCGGCGCCGAAGTCCTCGCACAGGGCGAAGAACCTCTCGGAGACCAGCGCCTTGATCGGGGCGGTGTAGACCGCCCGCCGCCCGGTGGCCAGGGCCGCGAACTGGGCGCCTGTGGCGACCAGGCTCTTGCCGGACCCGGTGGGGGTGGCCAGCACCACGTTCGAGCCGCTGACCAACTCGATCAGGGCCTCCTCCTGGGCCGGGTAGAGCCTCAATCCGCGGTCGGCGGCCCAGAGCTCGAAGGTCTCGAACACCGAGTCGGGTGAGGCGGGGTCCACCTGCTGCAGCAGTTCGGTGAGCGGGCCGGCGACTGAGGACACACGGGTCATTGTGGCCTCAGTGCCGGGGACGACACCGGCGCGGCGGTTCGTCCACAGGCGTGAGGCCCCCAACGCCGGCTGTCCACAGCCGGCCGGCGCGGGGCTGCCCCGGAGCGGCCGGACGCCCCAGACTCGGCCCGTGCAGCCCCGGATCACCACCGCACGCGCCGCGGTGGTGACGGACGGCGCCGGGCACCTGCTCGTCAACCGGGCGCCGAGACTCGAC
>CAYYCE010000461.1:0-3275 GCA_964469635.1 uncultured Kineosporiaceae bacterium | reverse complement strand
CCGTCCCGGTTGATCAAGTACTGCAACCGGCCGCCCGACAGCTCCTCCATCACCGCCTGCAGCTCCTCGCGCTCGCGGAAGGCGTAGAACACCGGGGTGATGGCGCCCAGTTCGAGCGGGTAGGAGCCCAGGAAGACCAGGTGGCTCAGGGTGCGGTTGAGCTCGGCGAGCAGCGTCCGCGCCCAGACCGCGCGTTCGGGGACCTCCATCCCCAGCATCTGTTCGGTGGCCAGGACGACGCCGAGCTCGTTGGCGAAGGCCGAGAGCCAGTCGTGGCGGTTGGCCAGCACGATGATCTGCCGGTAGTCGCGGACCTCGAACAGCTTCTCCGCGCCCCGGTGCATGTAGCCGACCATCGGTTCGGCGGAGATGATCCGCTCGCCGTCCAGAACCACCCGCAGCCGCAGCACCCCGTGGGTGGCCGGATGCTGCGGGCCGATGTTGAGCACCATGTCGGCGGTCGCCAAGGATCCCGCCCCGACGCCGACCTCGAGTTCGCGGGCTGTGCTCACACCGAGAGTCTTTCACGCGGCTGTGGGATCCTGCTGCGATGGTGCAGGGAACCTCGTCGGGGCCGGACCAGACTCCTGCTCCGCCGTCCACGACCGATCCGTTCGACGCCCCGGACGTCGTCTGGCGACCGGTCTCACCCCGGCTGGCGACCGCGCGCCGGATCCTGTGGGCCGGCGTCTGCCTGGTCCCCGCCCTGGCCGTCGTGGCGGCGGCCGTGGCGATGGACCTGGGCCCGCTCGCCTGGCTGGCGCTGGTGCCGCTGGCCGCGCTCCTGATCGGCTGGTGGATGATCGGGCGGCAGGTGAGTGCGTGGGCCTATGCCGAACGACGCGAGGAGCTGCTGTTCCGTTCCGGCCGCGTGCTGCGCAACCTGACGGTGGTCCCCTACGGCCGGCTGCAGTTCGTCGACGTCCAGGCGGGGCCGTTGGCCCGGGCGTTCGGGCTGGCATCGGTCCAGCTGCACACCGCGTCTGCGAGCACCGATGCCCGCATCCCCGGCCTCGCGACGGCCGAGGCGGCCCGGTTGCGCGATCGGCTGGCCGAGCGCGGCGAGGCCCAGCTGGCGGGGCTGTGACCGAGGCCCCCGGGGCGGCCGAGGCGCTCGGGCGGTCGCTCGGCGCCGGCTGGCACCGGGTCCATCCGCTGACCCCGGCCATCAAGTCCTGGCAGGCCCTCGTCCTGGTCGCCTTCTTCGTGGTGCGGGACCTCGGCGAGGGCCTGCTGGGAGGGGGCTCCTCCGACGACCAGCATCTTCCCCGGCAGGTGCCCGGCACCGGCGTGAGCCTGCGGGTCTGGCTGACCGGTGGCGGGGTGGTACTGCTGCTGCTCGTGGTCGTGCTCGGCGCCATGGTGCTGTCCTGGCGGATGACCCGTTACCGGGTCACCGCCGAGGCGCTGGAGCTGCGCCACGGCGTCCTGTACCGCCAGCACCGAGTGGCCCAGCTGGACCGGTTGCAGGCCGTGGACGTCGTCCAGCCCCTGCTGGCACGGATCTTCGGCCTGGCCCGGCTGCGGGTGGAGGTGGCCGGGGCGGGCGATTCGGCGATCCAGTTGGCCTACCTCACCGAGACCCGGGCCCAGACGCTGCGCAACCACCTGCTGGCCGCTGCCGCCGGGCTGACCTACGAGAGCGAGCAGGCCCCGGAGGCCCCGGAGCACTACTGGCTGGAGGTGACCCCGGCGCGCCTGGTGGGCTCGATCGTGCTGTCGGCGCCGCTCGTGGCCATGGTGGTGTTCCTCGTCGGCCTGCTGGTCGTCGCCCTGGTCGTCGGCAGCGCCGCTCCCGTCGCGGGCGTGCTCCCCATGTTGCTGGCCAGCGGGGGAGTGGTGTGGAGCCGGTTCAACAGCGGGTTCGGATTCCGGGCGGCAAGCTCACCGGACGGCGTCCGGTTGCGTCACGGGCTGACCGAGACCCGGTCCCAGACCGTCCCGCCCGGGCGGGTGCAGGCGGTCCGGCTCACCCAGTCGCTGCTGTGGCGCCGTCCCGACTGGTGGCGGATCACCGTCAACGTCGCCGGGTACGGCACCTCGGGCGGCAAGGGGAGGGGGCAGGAGAACCTGCTGCTCCCCGTGGGTACCCGCGACGAGGCGCTCGCCGTGCTCTCGTTCGTGGCACCGGATCTGGGCGTGGCCGAGGGCGAGGACCCGCGCGCCGTCGTCGACGCCGCGCTGTCCGGCAGCCGGCGGACCCACGGATTCGTCACCTCGCCGCCGGCGGCCCGGTGGCTGGACTGGATCTCCTGGCGGCGCAACGGGTTCCGGGTGACCCGCACAGTGCTGATGGTGCGTCGCGGCGCGATCACCCGCATGCTCGATCTGGTGCCGCACGCGAGGACGCAGAGCCTGGCCGTGACGCAGGGGCCGCTCCAACGACGCCTGGGCCTGGTGCACTTCGAACTGCACTCGACCCCTGGACCGGTCAGCCCCCAGGTGCCGCACCTGACCGAGGACGTCGGGGCCGCGCTGATGGTCGCCCAGACCGAACGGGCCCGGGCGGCCCGGGCGGCTGCCGGACCCGAGCGGTGGATGCAGCAGCGCTGACGGGCGTTCCGGCCGGTGTTCCCGACCGGTGGACTCGGGTGGACCCAGCCCGGTCCGACCGTGTTCCGGCGAGTTCGACCGTGCTCAGACGGTGCCTTCGGCCAGTGCGTCGACGTCGAGCGCCGGGGTGTGCCGGTGGCTGGCCAGCCGGACGTAGGTGCGCGCGGCTGCGTCCTTGCCCGCTCCCAGGACGGCGCTGAGCATGCCCACGCCCTCGGCCACCTCCTGGGCCGGGGCGGCATCGACCCAGCTCTTCCACATGGTCTGCTCGAGGGCGTTGAAGGTGGTCTGCACCTCGACCAGCTCGAAACCGTCGTTGAACCGGTCGGCGGCCAACTGCTCGCAGTGCCGGATGATATGAGCCAGATCACGATGGTGCAGCGAGATCATGATGTGCTCGTACAGGTCGCCCAGGCTGGCCCGGGTCAGCTGGTCGCCCCATGACTCGTAGTGCGCGAAGTGGGCCGTTCGAAGCATATGCTCCGCCGCGTCCAGGATCTCCGTCGTCATCTGTTTGAGCACGGCATAGACATCCACAGCGCACGACCTCCCTCGTCCGACCTCCATGGTCGCGGGCGCCACAGGGGCGTGCAGGGGGCCAACGTCCCCCGCGCCCCCCGCGCCCCCGCCCGCGCCGCGCCCCCGCCGACGGGCACGGCGTGACGTTGCACCCGCTGGACGGGCACGGCGTGACGTCGTGCCCGGCGGGGGTGGGCGCGGCG
>CAYYCE010000460.1:0-3276 GCA_964469635.1 uncultured Kineosporiaceae bacterium | reverse complement strand
TCGGAGACTCGCCGGTGACCGGGGGTCGCCGGCCGGCCATCAGATCCGCCAAGGACACCGTCGGCGGGACGAGACCGCGTTCGGACAGGGCAAGCGGTCGCATCACCAGGCGGACGATCCTGCCCGCGCCGGAATGGATCCGTGCCTGCCGGGTCGGGCCGGCCGACCCGGTGAGCAGGAAGCGGCCTCCGCGGGGGTCGGCGTCCACCAGCATGCGGACCTGGTCCCACACGGTCGGTTCGAGTTGCCACTCGTCGAGCAAGACCGGCGGCTCGACCCGTCCGATCAGGGCGGGGTCGGCGGCGACGACCTGGCGCTGCCGGGGGTCGTTCAGAGCCAGAACCGTTCGTACGCGGCCGGTCGCGGTCGCGGTCTTGCCCACGCCTTTGGCGCCCTCGAGGGAGATCGCGGCCAGGCTGGGCAGCAGCGCGTCCAATTCGTCGTCGACGACGCGGCGTTGGTACTCCATGGCGCTATTTAACCATCGGTCGGACTTCTATTTGACGTATGGACGCCATCGAAGGGAACGGATGGGCGCCCGGGGAACCGCGGCACCGCCTGCACAGATGATCGCCGCGACGTCGAGCCGGGCTTCCGATCTTCAGCCCACCGACGGCAGGACCGCCAAGGGCGCCGTGGCCGCGGACGGGTCGCGGGTGCAGCTGTTCTCGATAGTGGACCAGGACAGCGGGGTGCCGTTGGGGCAGGTCGAGATCGAGGCCGGTGATGAGTCGGTGCGTTTGCTGTCGGGGCGGTCGGAAACTGCTGTCAGACGATCTTCGCTGAGGCGTAGATAGGACGTTTCCGCAGGTCAACGAGGTGGCCTGAGTGTCGTGAGGCAGATTCCAGCGATCGTCGCAACACCTGAGGTTTGGGAGTTGCGATGGCTGGTGGCCGGCGAGGGCCAGCACCACAGACAGCGAAGCGGGAGCAGTTCGCCCGGTTGATCGCCCAGGGGGTGAGCAACTCCGAGGCGTGCCGGATCGTGGGGATCAACCGGCGGACCGGGAAACGGTGGCGACACGGGCGGACAATCACCGTCCGCGACGGGCGCAAGCTGCACTATCCGCCGGTGATCAGTGCGCGGAAGCGGGAGATCTCCTCCCGGTACCTGTCGGAGGACGAGCGGGTCCGGATCGCTGACCTGCGCCGGGCGAAGCTTGGGGTGCGGGAGATCGCTGAGGCGTTGGGGCGCAGCCCGTCCACGATCAGCCGGGAGCTGCGCCGCAACGTGCCCGAGCCGGGCGGGGCGTACCGGCCGTTCGCCGCGCAGCGGATGGCCGCGCAGCGGCGCGGCAGGCCGCGGCCGGGGAAGCTGGTCACCGACGAGGTGTTGCGGGTGTTCGTGGCCGCGAGGTTGAAGCTGCGGTGGAGCCCGGAGCAGATCTGCGCGGCGCTGCGGCGGGAGTTCCCCGACGACCGCGGCCGTCACGTGGTCCCGGAGACGGTCTACCAGGCGGTCTACCGGGCGGACCTGGGTGGGCTGGTCCGGGAGTTCCCGAAGGGGCTGCGCACCGGCCGGCGGCGCCGCAAGCCGCACCGACACCCGGATGCGCGTCGGGCCGGGTCGCTGGTCGACATGACGATGATCGACGTCCGCCCGGCCGAGGCCGCAACCCGCACCGTGCCCGGGCACTGGGAGGGCGACCTGATCACCGGGGAGTCCAACCGGTCAGCGATCGGCACCCTGGTGGACCGGGCGAGCCGGTTCACGGTCCTGCTGCACCTGCCGGGCCGGCACACCGCCGAGGCCGTTACCGACGCCCTGGTGAGCGCGTTCAGCCAGCTGCCGGTCGAACTGCGGCGGTCGCTGACCTGGGACCAGGGCAAGGAGATGGCCCTGCACCGTCAGATCAGCGACCGCCTGGGGATGCCGGTGTTCTTCTGCCAGAAGGCATCCCCGTGGCAGCGGCCGTCGAACGAGAACACCAACGGGCTGCTACGCCAGTACTTCCCCAAGGGCAGCGACCTGCGCGGCCACGACGCCGCCCAGATCGCCGCCGTGGCCGCCGAACTGAACGACCGGCCCCGCAAGACCCTCGGCTGGGACACCCCCGCCGCGCGACTGCTACAGCTGATCGACAGGCCCGTCCTGCCCGAACAGAGCCTGACCGTCGTCGGCGCCGAGCAGGAAGACGAACCGGTCCAGGTCAGCCCGTAGCCGGTCCACGTCATAGCCGGGTGAGCCGACGAACGCCTGCAGCGACAGATCCAGCTGGTCCGGGTCACCTGCCAGCCAGTCGCCGACGAATCGCAACAGCTCGGCCAACTCGGCCGCGTCCGCGACGTCCAGACTCACCGCCGGCATCTGCTCCACCTCCCGCCGCACCCCCCTACCTGCAGGCGAGGGTAACCATCCGCCGCCCGGACCCGGGTGGTCGACCAGATGACAGGATGGCGTCGTGACAGACCTGCGACGGCGTGACCCTGAACCGACGCCGGGGCCTCCGCAGATCCGGATGGTTCCTGGCATGGCCAACGAGATGCTGCGGGACCTGGCGCCGCTGCTGGCCGAAGAAGGTATCGACGTCGATAACATCGACGTGCCCGACCTGGAAACCCTGCAGCGGGCGATGAACCGCGCCGTGGAACACCGCAACATGCAACTGTTCACTCCCGTCGGCCCCGTCCGTGACATCGCCGCCGCGACCCTGCGCCTGGTCACCCAGTCCATCCTGGACGGCGACACCGTCCTGGCCGGCGCCCTGCTGGACCAGGTTCAACCCGAGTCACCGGACAACTCCGTCGCCACCGTCGCCAGCTGCATCGGCATCGCCCTGGGCCTGCTCGACGACTGGCTGTCCGGCCAGCACCATTCCACCCCGACCGGGCTGGCCCAACGAACCCGCCTGCCCGCCGGGCACTGGACCGGTCACCAGACCGCCACCGACATCCTCGTCCTGGCCGGAAAGGGCAAGGCCTTCCGCTCCCTGGACAGGCTGCTCGTCCGCCAAGGCGGCCACCAGGTCCTCCCCGGCTCCGCTCTCGGCCTGGCCGCCTCGATCAGCGCCTGGGCCCGGCTCACCGACACACCAGCCGACCAGCTGATCGCCACCCTCACCCGCTGATCACTCGGTAGCATCGCCGACCATCACGTCGCCCGTGTTGCGACGACCACTGGAATCTGCCCGGTGACATCGCCGGCGGTGATCCCAACCAGATCCAGCACATCGCCGCGCAGCCGGCCGGTGACGAACGGCCGAACGCAGTCGACGTATCCGCGTGCCGTCCGCGGCGTCAGGCCACGCTCACCGGTCAGGTAGTCCCGGAACCGAC
>CAYYCE010000459.1:0-3278 GCA_964469635.1 uncultured Kineosporiaceae bacterium | reverse complement strand
ATCGTCAGCATCGGCGACGTCGTCAAGAACCACATCGACGATCTCCAGGCCGAGCGCGACCAGCTGCGCGACTACATCGCCCAGTAGGTCCCAGCAGGTCGAGGGTTCGGCGGACCCGGGGCCCGGCGTCGGCATACGCGGGTCTGGCGTGGCTGCCCACCAGGCCGCGCGCCGGGCCACGCCCAGGACACGTCCTCATCACGGGTGGGGCTGTGGTTGACCGGAGTTCGCGGGGAGGCCGCATACCCTGGTTCCCATGGCGACGGACGTGGTCGGCGACACCGAGGACGGTGCCCTGCCCGAGCATGCCCGCCTGGGGGAGTACCGCCTCGTCCAGCGGCTCGGCGAGGGCGGGATGGGTGTCGTCCACCTGGCGCTCGACCGGCACGGCCGCGCGGTCGCGCTCAAGGTGCTGCGCCCGCACGTCGCGCACGACCCGGCCGCCCGTGCACGGCTGGCCCGCGAGGTCGAGACCCTCGCCCGCGTGAACAGCCCGCGGGTCGCTCCGGTCATCGACGCCGACATCGACGGCGAGCGGCCCTACATCGTGACCCGCTACGTGCCCGGCCCGCCCCTCGATGAGGTGGTCGCGGCCGATGGGCCGATGGAGGCCGCCGACCTGCACCGGCTCGGGGCCGGTCTCGCCGAGGCGCTGGGCGTCATCCACGCGGCCGGCGTCATCCACCGGGACCTCAAGCCGGCCAACGTGCTGCTCGTCGACGGAGACCCGGTCGTCATCGACTTCGGCATCGCCCACGCCGCCGACGACATCCGCCTGACGATGACCGGCCTGGTCATGGGGACCCCGGGCTACCTCGCCCCGGAGGTCGTCGAGGGCGCCCCGGTGACCCAGGCCACGGACTGGTGGGGTTGGGCGGCCACGCTGGCGTTCGCCGCCTCCGGAGCGCCGCCGTTCGGCCGGGGCGCCATGGAGGGCGTGCTGGCGCGCGTCGCCAGGGGAGAGCCGGACCTCTCCGCGGTGGACCCACGCCTCGCCCCCCTGCTGTATGCCGCGCTGTCGCCTCGCCCCTTCGAACGGCCGCACCACAACGAGGTCGTTGCGGCGCTCGCGCGGTTCGCCCAGGGTGGGCCGGTGACCGACGCCGTGCAGCTGCGCCGGCCGGTGGGCCAGACCCAGGCGTTCGGCGTGCCGCGCACGGCGGTCCTCCCCGTTGGTGCCCCGGGCGGCCCGGCCCCACCGCCCGGGATGCCGCCCGCCTGGGCCTCCGCCCCGGCTCCGCCGCCTACCCCGGCTCCGCCGCCTGCCCCGGCTCCGCTGCCTGCCCCGGCTCCGCTGCTCGGCCGGCCGACCGGCATACCCACAGGTGGGCAGTTTCCCCCCGACCCATGGCCTGGGCAGCAGTCCGGGGGGCCCCCATCCCCGGTCCCGCAGGCGCCGCCGGCGGACCCGCGGATCGGCCGGCCACAGCGCAGCGGAACTCTGCTCGCCCTGCTTGCCCTCGTCGTCGCCGGGACGGCGGCCGCTCCGGCCACCACCGCGATCCTCGCCCTCGTCTGGGTGGTCGTGGCGCGTACCGCGGACCGGTCGGTGACCTCGCTCGTCATGCGCCGTCACGAACGCGGTGCGCGTCGCAGCGACGTCCCCGTCGCCGTCGCATCGAGCCCCTGGCACCTCGTGGTCGGGGCGGTGGCTGCGGCCTTCTCGGTCGCCATCCCCCTGCTCGTGGGGATCTCGGGGGCGTTCTCGGCGGGGCTCGCCGTCGCCGCAGCCCGGGGTGGAACGGCCGACCCCGGGGCCTCGGTGGCGCTCGCTGTCGGGGGGCTGCTGGCGGGGCTTATGGCCTGGTGGGGTCCTGGTGGCGCGAGCCTGCGCCGGGGGACGCGGAGCATCGTCCGAGGCGTCAGCCCCGGGCCGCTCTCGGGGCAGGTCGTCGTCGCTGCTGCGCTCGTCGCCGCGGCGCTGCTGCTCGGGTGGGTCGGTGTTCATGCCGCGCCCACCTGGGCGCCGCTGTCGGGACCACCGTCGTTGTGGAGCCCGCTGCCGTGACCTCCGGTCCCGGTCTCGGGACCTGCTTCTCGGGACCCGCCTCGCGGGACCTGCCGCGCCTGGCACCGCCGGCACGGCGTCGGAGGATTCCGTGGGTGGTGGTACCTGCGATCATCAGCCGGGCGCTCGGCGCACGCGCCCGCGGTGGTCGGCCAAGGGGTGCCCGGATGCCCGCGACCGCCCTCTCGGACGGCCAGATCGGGCGGCGGTGAATTACAGAGCTGTTGTTCTGTGACTCGGCTGATCCGTGTGACGCAAGTGGCGTAGCGTGCTTGGCGGGCCCTGGACACAGGGCAGCCCTGCCGCCGCCCGTGAAGGACGCTGCGTGATATTGCTCCCGCCCGAGTCCACCTCCCCCAGGGCGGCGCGCCCATCGCGGGGCCGACACCTTGTCGCCGGTGCCATGCTCGCGGCGGCAAGCCTGGCCGGCGGCATAGCCATGGCCGGCGCCGCCGGAGCCACCGAGACGGTATGGGACCGGGTTGCCGCCTGCGAGAGCGGCGGCAACTGGTCCATCAACACCGGCAACGGCTACTACGGCGGCCTGCAGTTCTCGGCCGGGACGTGGGACGACTTCGGGGGGCAGACCTACGCCCCGCGCGCCGACCTCGCCGCCAAGGTCGAGCAGATCGATATCGCCAAGCGGGTCCTCACGGTCCAGGGGCCCGGCGCTTGGCCGACCTGCGGCGCGCGCGCCGGTCTCACGGTGGAGAACGGCCTCGCCGTCCCGACCTTCGTCAGACTCGGGACGGGTACCGCCACCGGTACGCTGCGCCATCCCCGTGCTCTTCCGTCCGTTGCCGGGACCGGGGGACCGCGGGCATCGAGCACGGCCGGGGTCATCCCACTGGCCGTCGACGGGATCCTCGGCCCGCAGACCACCAAGGGCATCGAGATCTGGGTCGGTGCCCCCCTCGACGGGTCGCTGAGCACCTCGGACGCCCGGCTGCTCCAGGGCAAGCTCGGCGTCGCCCAGGATGGCATCATCGGCCCCATCACGACGACGGCGCTCCAGCGTCGGGTCGTGGCTGCGCAGGCCGGCTGGTGGGACTCGGCCACCGTCCGGGCACTCCAGACCTACCTCAACGGCGTCCTGGGCTGACAGTCCGGGCCCGGATGCCGTTCCGGCCGGTACCACTCTCGGGACGCTTGTACAGTTGAGCGGCGTTCCGCGGAGCCACCGCGCGGGCCCTCGCCGGGCCGCGAACGGAGGTGCCTCGGGCCGATGCTGGCGTGGCGCAACCGGTAGCGCACCTGTCTTGTAAACAGG
>CAYYCE010000458.1:0-3285 GCA_964469635.1 uncultured Kineosporiaceae bacterium | reverse complement strand
AGGACGCCGAGACGCCGGACGCCCGGCCGGGCAAACCGCCTCGCACCCACTGGGACATGCTGATGGAGCGGCGCACCAGGGCCGAGCTCGAGGTGCTGCTTGAGGAGCGTCTGGCACTGCTGCGCAGCGGCGCCCTCACCGGTCGTCGGAGCGCCTGACCCCGAACCCGTCCGAGAACCCGTCCGTCCCCGTGCCGTCCTCGAGGGCACGGGGTTCGGTGGTTTGGGGCCGCTCCGTCCGCGGATCCGGCGGCCCGGCGGGATCCGTCGGTGCCGGGGGACCGACGGAGACGATCCGCACGCCCGCCCCGCCGTCCGCGAGCGGGCGGCGCGCCGTCCGTGCCATCAGCGCCCGTGCCATCGACCGCACGCCGGGTACCAGCAGGGCCAGACCGACCGCCGTGCCGATCAGCCCCGGGACGATGAGCAGCGCGCCGGCGAGCCCGGTGAGGGCGCGGTCGGCGATGCCGGTGCCCGAGGGCGCTGCCGGGTCGCGGCCGACCACCCTGCCGGACTCGTCGACCGTCACGTCCGCGACCTGACCCGACCTGCCGGCCCGGCGCGCCCCGAGCGCGGCGAGATCGGTGAGTGCCGCCCGCCCCGCCCAGCGCACCACCAGAACGCCCAGGACGCTGGAGGCCAGCACGATCGCCAGTGTCGTGGGCGCGCCCAGCCACTGCCCCACCTGGACGAGAACGAACAACTCGACCACCGGCAGGGCCAGCAGTGCGGCGGTGACCAGACGAGCCCTCATCGCTCCAGACTCGCGCGTCCGTCGCCGTCCCGCCCGCCGACCGCGCCGCGCCGCCCCAGCAGGGCCAGGGTCTGGCCCAGCCGACGCCGGATCCCCCATTGCGTCACCCGCCACAGCGCCTCGGCCACGATCGCCTGACTCATCTTGCTGACGCCCAGCTCACGCTCGACGAAGGTGATCGGCACCTCCTCGATCCTCAGCCCGGCCTGGACCGCGCGCCAGGTGAGGTCGACCTGGAAGCAGTAGCCCTGCGACTCCACGCCGTCCAGGCGCAGCGCTTCGAGCGCCTCCCGGCGGAAGGCCCGGAACCCGGCCGTCGCATCGCGCACCGGGATCCCGAGGGCGAGCCGGGTGTAGAGGTTGCCCCCCTGCGAGAGCAGGATGCGCCGCCGGGGCCAGTTCACCACCGAGCCGCCCGGCACCCAGCGCGAGCCGATCACCAGGTCGGCACCGGCGGCGATCCGGCCGATGATGGCCGGCAGCCGCTCGGGCGGGTGCGAGCCGTCGGCGTCCATCTCGATCAGGACGTCGAAGCCCTGGTCGCCGCCCCAGCGGAAGCCGTCCAGGTAGGCCGCGCCGAGCCCCCGCTTCCCGGGCCGGTGCAGGACGTGCACGTGATCGTCGGAGGCGGCCAGGGCGTCGGCCACGGTTCCGGTCCCGTCGGGGCTGTCGTCGTCGGCGACCAGCAGATGAACCTCGGGTGCGCTCCGGCGGACCCGGGCCACGATGGGCGGCAGGTTCTCCAGCTCGTTGTACGTCGGCACGATGACCAGGACCCGCAGCTCGGTCACGGTGTGCTCTCCCCCTCGTCGCGGGCCCGGGGCGGGCGGCGGACCAGCCCGAGGCCGGCCAGCAGGAGGCCGAGCGCGGCGAGCGCCAGCTCGGGCACCGCCCCGAGGCGGACGGCGAGGGTCTGCTCGGTGCGCAGCGGCAGGGCCGCGTGCAGCGCATCCTCGGTGAACAGGCCCGACCCGGTGAGCACGCTCCCGTCCGGTGCGATCAGGGCACTGACGCCGACCGTCGAGATGTGCACCACCGCCCGGCCGGTCTCGACGGCCCGGATCCGGGACATGGCCAGTTGCTGCACGCTCTCGTCGGAGTAGCCGAAGGTGGCGTTGTTGGTCTGCACCACCAGGAGCTGCCCCCCCTCGCGCACGCCGTCCCGCACCAGATCGTCGTAGGCGACCTCGAAGCAGATCACGTCGGCGAGCCGGATCGACCCCACGTCGAGCACCGGTGAGTCGGTGCCCGCGACGAAGTCGCGGCGGACCAGGTCGACCTTGTCGCTGAAGTGCCGGAAGAAGCCGCGGTAGGGGATGTACTCGGCGAACGGCGCCGGGTGCCGCTTGACGTACCGCTGCCCCGGTCCCGCCGGGAGCACGGAGTCCGGATCGGCCGAGGTCGAGGGCCCCCAGACGATCGAGGTGTTCGAGAGGTGGTCGGTCGGCTCCTCCAGGACCGTCCCCACCACCACCGGCACCCCGATCCGGTCGACGGTCGCCTGGATGACCACGGCGGCGTCCGGGTTGCGGGTCGGATCGATGTCGCTGGCGTTCTCGGGCCAGATCACCAGATCGGGCCGGACGACGCGTCCGCGGTCGACCTCGTCGGCCAGCGCCTGCGTGGCCCGGGCATGGTTGTCCAGCACGGCGCGGCGCTCGGAGTTGAACTCCAGCCCCGGCTCGGGCACGTCGCCCTGGATGGCGGCCACCTGGATCTCGCGGTACCCGGAGGTGGGGCGCGGGAGCAGGGCCGGCGCGAACAGCAGGGCCAGACCGACCGCCACGGCGACGATCGGCGTCGCGATCCCCGGCGCAACCCCTCCTGGTCGCCGTGCCGGTGCCCGCAGGCCCCGGGCCGGCCCCCGCGCGGCCACCGCGAGGCAGCCGCCGATCGCGGCCGCCCCGGCGGTGACCGCCGGGGCGCCGCCGAGCGAGGCCAGCGCGGCGAGCGGGCTGTCGGCCTGGGAGAACGCGATCCGTGCCCACGGGAAGCCGCCGAACGGCGTCCGGGACCGGGCCGCCTCCTGGGCGACCCACAGGCCGCTGATGCCCACCACCGCCAGGGGGTCCGCGAGCCGGCCGCGACCGGCTCGCCACACGGCGGGCATCAGCGCCGCCATGACGGCGACGTAGAGCGCCTCCAGCGTGGCGAGGGCCAGCCAGGGCAGCCGGCCGACGTAGATCCCCGACCAGGACAGTACGGGCACGAACATCGCCCAGCCCGCGAGCAGCCCCAGCCAGAAGGCGTGTCGGGCGGAGCGCCCGCGGGTGGCCAGGGCCAGGACGGCGATCCCGATCGGGGCCAGGGGCCACAGGTCGTGGCCGGGGAACGCGAGCCAGACGGCGATTCCCGATCCGACCGCGGCCACCGCGGCGACCGGTCGCCTCCGGGCGGCCCGGCCGGGCCGGGGCGCTGCGGCCGGGTGCTCGGGGGCGGCCGCATCGGCCACGGAAGCGCTCACCGGAGCAGCCTAATGGGCGTTCCCATCGGCCGGCGCGGGCGGCACCGCCGGGGGTGAGTACGACCGGG
>CAYYCE010000457.1:0-3288 GCA_964469635.1 uncultured Kineosporiaceae bacterium | reverse complement strand
CTGGCCCGTCGAGAGAGGCTGCTTCTTCCATCAGCGAGTGGAAGGGAAGTTGCCCATGTTGGAGCAGTACTTCGTCAAGCCGGCGACGATCGACCGGCTCCGTGGCTCGTGGATCGGCGGGCCGATCGAGACCTACGTGGTTTGGCTTGTCGACCACGGTTACAGCGCGAGGTGTGTCTGGTGTCGCGTTCCGATCGCGTTCGCGTTCGGCGAGTTCGCTGGTGCGCGTGGGGCGGGTGCCCTTGAGGAGTTGCCAGGCCATGTCGAGGCGTTCGTCGCCGACCGTGTCGCCCGCCATCACGAACGCACGGGGGCGACCCGGGCGATGGCGAAGGAGGTTCGGGGGCCTGTCGAGCAGTTCCTCTCGGTGGTAGTGCCTGGTTTCGAGCCCAGCGGCCGGTCGCAACATACCCTGCCGTTCGCTGATGTCCTGCCTGGCTTCTTCGATTACCTGGTCGCGGAGCGGGGTCTTCGCCCGGCCTCGGTGCTCAGCTATCGCCATCACCTCGACCGGTTCGTGGCTTATCTTCAGCGGATCGGGGTGGTGTCGGTCCGTGAGTTGTCGCCGGCGGTCTGCAGCGGCTTCGTCGTCGACCGTGCCGCCGCGGGGCTGGCTAAGAGCACGGTGCGCGACAGCGCTGGCGTGCTTCGGGTGTTCCTGCGCTACGCCGACCGGGAAGGGGTTGTGCCCGGTGACCTGAGCGCCGCGGTGGGTTGGCCCCAGGTCTACCGGCTGTCGAACATCCCGCGTTCCATTTCCTGGGACGACGTCAACCGGGTCCTGGCTGGTGTTGACCGCAGGACCGAAGCGGGTCGACGCGACTACGCCATCCTGTTGTTGCTGGTCACCTACGGCCTGCGCGGGCGGGAGGTCGCCGTACTGACCCTCGACGACATCGACTGGAAGCGTGACCGCCTGGCCGTTCCGGAGCGCAAGGCCGGGCACTCAACGGCGTTCCCCCTGTCGTCGGTGGTCGGCGAGGCGCTGCTGGACTACCTGCAGCACGGCCGTCCCCCGACGACCGATCGCCACGTGTTCTTCCGGGCGGTGGCCCCGCGGGCACCGATCGGGCCTGCCGCGGTGTCCTCGCGCGCCCGGCACTACTTGCTCAAGGCCGGTATCGATGTTCCCCGGCCGGGTTCGCATACCCTGCGCCATTCGGCGGTCCAACGCCTGGTCGATGCCAACTTCGACTTGAAGACGATTGGCGACTTCGTTGGGCACCGCTCGGCACGCTCCACCGAGGTCTACGCCAAGGTCGCTGTCGAGGCGCTGCGAGAGGTCGCGCTGGGCGATGGTGAAGCGGTCCTGACATGAGTAGCCCCCTGGCCACTGCCGTGGCCGACTTCCTGGCCCACAAGCGGGCTCTGGGCCGGAAGTATCAGACCGAAGAGGCGACGCTGCGCCTGCTCCTGGGCTTCGCCGACCAGCACGGAATCACCGACCTACACCAGCTCACACCCCGCCTGCTCGACGACTTCGTCGCCTCACGGCCGAGGCAACGGGCCCGCAGCTTCAACCACCTCGTCGGGATACTGGGCTGCTTGCTGGACTGGGCGGTGACCCAGCAGCGCCTGGATGCCTCCCCGTTGCGCGCGACCCGCCGGCGTGAGACGGCTCAGCGGTTGCCCTTCCTGTTCACCCAGTCCCAGGCCCGGGGACTGCTCGAGGCGACCGCGGCGTTGCCCGACAACGCACGGGCCCCCGGCCGCGGGCCGACTTACCACGCGATCTACGCCCTCTGCTACGGCCTCGGGCTGCGCGCCGGGGAGGCGTGCAACCTGCGCCTGGGAGACATCGACACCGACCGGGCGCTCCTCGTGGTGCACGGCGGCAAGTTCGACAAGAGCCGCCTGCTCCCGCATGGCCCGCGGATCGGCGAACTGCTGGCCCGCCAGTTCGAACGCCGACGCCTCGAAGGTGCGGTCGAGCCGGGATCGCCGCTGTTCAGCTTCGACGGCCGGCGCACCGTGCACCCCGGCAGCGCCAGCCAAGTGTTCCACCGACTCGTGATCGAGTTGGCCTTCCCGGTCCCCGACGGCGTCACCGCGCCCCACCTTCACAGCCTGCGGCACTCCTTCGCCGTGGCCCGTCTGCTGCGCTGGTATCGCGATGGCGTGGACCCCGCGACACGGCTGCACCAGCTGTCCACCTTCATGGGCCATGTCGACCCTGCGTCCACGGCTGTCTACCTGACCATGACCCCGGAGCTGCTCGCCGAAGCCAACCGGCGGTTCGAGGTCTTCGCGGAACCGGCATGGTCGCAGGCCACGCCATGACCGGGGCACGGCCGCTGGGCCCCCTCGTGCATTCCTTCTTCATCGACCACCTGGTCACCGTCAAAGGGCTCCGACCCGCGTCGGTACGCAGCTACCGCGACACCATCCGGCTCCTGCTGTGCTTCGTGGCCGACCAGAAGGGAACGAAGATCACCCGACTCGAACTCGAGGACCTCAGCTTCGAACGGGTCCTCGGCTTCCTGCACTACCTGGAAGACGAACGCCACAACCAGCCCCAGACCCGCAACCAGCGACTGGCCGCCCTGCACGCGCTGTTCGACTACATCGCCAGGCGAGAACCGCAGATGCTCGACGTCTGCCAGCAGGTGGCAGCCATCCCCATGAAGCGGGCAGCACCCGCCGAGACGCACTACCTAGAACGAGACGAGGTCCAGGCACTACTGGCCAACCTTCCCCGGACCGGTCGACACGCCCTGCGCGACCACGCCCTGCTGCTGTTCCTCTACAACACCGGGGCACGCGTGCAGGAGGTCGCCGACCTGCGAGCCGGACACCTCGACCTGACAGACCCTCCCGTGGTCCGCCTGCACGGCAAGGGCGACAAGTGGCGAACCTGCCCGCTCTGGGCCCAGACCGCCCAGTTGCTGACCCAGCTGCTCACCTCCGCCGAACACCCACCGACCGCGGACACGCCGGTGTTCTGCTCGACCACAGACCGACCCCTGACTCGGTTCGGCATCTACAAGATCGTGCGCCGCCACGCAGGGCACCTCGACGACGCCCCCACCAACCGCACCGTCAGCCCGCACACCTTCCGCCACACCGCAGCGATGCACCTGCTCGAAGCAGGCGTCGAAGTCAACGTCATCCGAGGCTGGCTCGGGCACGCCGACCTCACGACCACGAACCGCTACGCCGAGATCAACACGAAGACCAAGATCGAGGCCCTGCGGAACACCGAGCCGCCGGGTCCTTCAGCGGCGTCCCGCCCTCACCCCGTCTGGCGGTCTGACGAAACACTGCTCAACTGGCTGGCATCACTGTGAT
>CAYYCE010000456.1:0-3288 GCA_964469635.1 uncultured Kineosporiaceae bacterium | reverse complement strand
CCGGAGCCTCGCCGCTGTCGCGCGAGGAACAGGCGTACGTCGACCACGTCGCCCGGTGGGAGCGGACCGAGCGCGGCTACAGTGCAGTACAGTCCACCCGACCCCAGACTTTGGGGTACGGGCTGAACGACTCCCCGGCCGGGCTGGCCGCCTGGGTGCTGGACAAGTGGCGCGCCTGGTCGGACAGCGGCGGAGACCTCGACGCGCGGTTTGACCGCGACGCGCTGCTGACCATGCTGACCCTGTGGTGGGCGACAGGATCGATCACCTCGTCCATGCGCGACTACTACGACAACCGTTGGCACGCCGCCCCCTTGGGCCCGGAGAGCTTCGTGACGACCCCGACCGCGATGGCGGTGTTCGCCAACGAGTTCGTGCCCGAAGGGCAGCCGCCACGGACCTGGTACGAGCGGCTCTACAAGATCCAGCGTTGGACGATCTTCTCCCGCGGAGGGCACTTCGCCGCAGCCGAGGAACCCGACCTGCTGGCCGGCGACATCTCCGAGTTCTTCACCGATCTCCGGTAGACGACCGCCCAGGCCAGACAACACTCACGGCACACACCAACCAGATCCGACACACTCACATCGGCGGCATGGACCGCACGATCGGCGCTGATGATGGTGCGCTCCGCGCTGATCGCGGCATGAGCGTCAATAGCGCGCAAGGGTTCGGGCAACTATGGCGAGGGCTGATCGCCGCGTTACCGTGCCCTTCACACGCGGAGGGGCCTGACCAGTAGTCGGCCACGGATCACGTCGACGGCGGCGGGCCCTCTGTGGTGTGCTCAGGGACGGTGGCGCTGCTGGTCCAGAACGCGCAGCGCGGCCGTCGCGGCGGTCGCCGTCTTGAGCCGGGCGGACTCGGTGGCCGCGACCAGCGCGGCGCGGGCGGAGTCGCTGCCGATGCTGGCCAAGACGTTCACCAGCTCGGACGGATCGTTCCCAGAGGTGAGCGCTTCCTGGATCAGCGGCACCGACCGGTCACCGGCCCGGGTCAGCAGGATCCCGGCCAAGGTTCGCCCGTCCGGATCGGTACCGGCCACCGCCGAGACCAGTGCCCGACCGGCGCTGTCCACGCCGGTGAGCCGCCAGGCCGCTCCCGCCGCGAGCAGCCGGATCGAGGACGCCGCGCTCATGGTCGCCAAGGTACGCGCCGGCGGTCAGACCCGGATCGCGGCGGGCAGGTCGTACTTATCCCAGTAGCCGGGGTCGTTGGTGTCGCTGTGGTTGAACCAACCATGGACGTGCGAGATCACCTTGCCGCTGAACTGGGCTGGCGGCAGGTACGTCTGCCCACCCCGGTCGGCGAGGATCACCAGGTCGACGTGGACCCGGATGTCGACGATGACCCGCACCTTGGTGAAGTCCGGGAACCACTCGCCGTGCACCGGCCAGCTCATCAGCACCATCCGGTCGAAGGTCTGACCGCGCCCGGTGGCCAGGTTGGCCACTGTGCCACCGTGGCTGTGCGCGAAGATCGTCGGGGTCTGCAGGCCCACCCCAGCGATCCAGTCGACCAGTTGCTGCGCGGCCAGCCGGCGGGCGCCGTCGGAGTACTGACCACTCCAGCCGTAGCTCGGATCGTGCAGGTGCAACGGGGGCACGAGGGCATCCAGGTAGCGGTACAGGGTTCCACCCGGCTTCCACCAGGTGGTACCCGCGGCGAACGTGCCGTGGGTCAGCACCGACCCCGCACCTGCGGCGGCACCCACCGGGGCCGCGGCGGCCAGCGCGGCCGGCGGCACCGACGGCTGGGTCACCAACCGGCGCAGCACCGGGTGCTGCGGTGCCACCCGAACCACCCCGATCCGGCCGATCTGCTGCGTCAGCGAGTCCCGCGACCGGGACGCCTCGACCAGCATCCCCAGCACATCGTCCCGCGGCCCGGTGGTGTCCAGTGTGGCCACGGCAGCCGCGGTCCGTACCAGCAGGCTGTCGCTGTGCAGGTTCGCCGCAACCAGCGCCGCGGCGGTGACCGGATCCGGTCGGTCAACCAACTGCCGGGCCAGACCGGCGCTGGTTCCCGTGGACAGACGCAACGCCCGGTCGCTCAGATGCGTCGCCAGGTCGAGGTCCAGCGGCCTGAGCGCCTCCTCGACCCGCAGCGGTTCGTCCCGGCGGATCAAATACAGATCCTGCGGCAGAGCCAGGGCCTCCAGCTGGTCGACCCGCTCCGCGTGCCCGCCGGCCACGGCCCCGATGGACAACAGGATCGCGGCTCGGCTCAGCTCGGCGTCGCGCCCGCCGGTCTGGAACGCCTCAGGACCACCGATCGGGATCGGCTCGCGATAATCGGGCATGACACCGCCTCCGGCTCCCCAACATGATGCTCCCGATCGTCAAGAGCCTCGCGATGCCGACTGTGATACGCCGGGTGGGTCCACCGCCGCCGACAGTGGACTCCGACGACGCCGCAGGCCACTCACGCCCGCCGATCGCCCCCGCCGCGGTCACCCCGACAGCGTACGCACGCCAAGCGGCGGAAGCGTAAGGCCGCGCGGTCGGCGGCATGAGCGGTATGGCCGCTCCGCGGCAGAAGAGGGCGTTCCGCATCGGTCGAGGGGCGGCAAGTCCGCTGGCTCCGCGGCCTGCGGTGCCCCGTATTCACCGCGATGGTGGGCACCGTGACGCCGGCTTTCTCTTTCTCGGCCCCTGCTGTCCCGGGGGCGGTGCGTCGCATGTCGAGGCTGGCCGCGGGGTGAGACTTGCTCTCAGCCAGCCAGTCTCACGCCCCGGCGCCAGACGCCGCGGAGGTCGAGGGTGCGGGTGACGTCGGTGAACGGGTGGCCGTCGACCAGGAGCAGGTCGGCCCGCAGGCCTGGTGCGATGCGGCCGCGGTCGTCGAGCATGAACCGGCGGGCGGTGACGCTGGTGGCCGCGCGGAGCGCTTCAATCGGCGCGAGACCTGCGCGCACCAGGTACTGCAGTTCGTGGTGCACGCTGGCGCCGTGCGCGACGCCGCCCAGGAACGGGAGGGCGACGGACGCGTCGGTGCCGACCAGCAGGTCCACGCCGGCGTCGTGGAGGGCTTTGGCCGACGCCAGCACGGTCTCGATGCGACCGTTCGGGAAGTGGCCGAAGCTCGAACGCAAGGTCGTCATCCAGCCCGCATCCAGGCGCGAGGCCGCCCGCGGGTCGTCGGCGAGTTCCGCGCCGGTGATGCCAATCATCGAGGCGTCCAGCACCACGCAGGCCACCACAAAAGCGCCGGAGCCCGCGATCAGGGCGACCAGTTCGTCGGTGTGCGGCTCGTCCATGAACAGGTGTGCGAGGCCTTGGACCCCGT
>CAYYCE010000455.1:0-3296 GCA_964469635.1 uncultured Kineosporiaceae bacterium | reverse complement strand
GGCGAGCCTTCGGGGCAGGGTGCGATTCCCGACCGGTGGTAGGGTCCCGCGACGCGGGACGAGCCCACGAGCGGCTCCTCGGATGATCTCCGGGGAGTGCAGCAGATCCGGGACGAGGACAACCTCGTTCACCGGAGCCGACGGTACAGTCCGGATGAGAGAAGGCCAGGGCCGGCACGTCCCGCCCGGGACCGTGCCTGCGCGCCTCCTGCCCCGTTGCGACGTGAATCGTGCACGGAGGTGGTGATGGCAGCAGCAGGAGGTCCGGCGACGACCGCGCCCCAGCCCGCCATCCACGCGCCCACGTCCGGGGCGGGGATCCGCGTCTCGAACGTCTCGCTGACCTTCCGGGGTGCCCGGACGACGCACGCGCTGGACGCCATCGACCTCGACATCGCGCCGCGTGAGGTTGTGGCCCTGATCGGGCCCAACGGCTGCGGCAAGAGCACGCTGCTGCGCATCCTCGGCGGGCTCATCCGCCCGGACGCCGGGACGGTCTCGCTCGACGGTGACCCGGTGACCGGGCCGGACCCGCGGGTCGGGCTCGTGTTCCAGGAGCCCCGGCTCCTCGCATGGCGCACCACGGAGGCCAACGTCCGCTTCCCGATGGACCTGGCCGGCTGGCCCAGGGCGCGCCAGGAGGCCAGGGCGAGCGACCTGCTCGGCCTTGTCGGCCTGCGCGAGTTCGCGACGGCGAAGCCATCGACCCTGTCGGGTGGCACGCGGCAGCGGGTGTCCATCGCCCGAGCCCTTGCGCTGGAGCCCAGCGTCCTGCTCCTGGACGAGCCGTTCAGTGCCCTCGATGCGCTGACCCGGGAGCGGTTCAATGCCGAGCTGCTCCGGCTGTGGGAGCGCACCGGGACGACGATCGTCCTCGTCACCCACAGCATTCCCGAGGCGGTGTTCCTCGCCGACCGGGTCGTGGTCCTGTCGCCCCGACCGGGCCGCGTCGTGGCGGAGATCCCCGTGGATCTGCCCCGGCCGCGCCGTGTCGCGGATCTCGACTCGGCGTTCGTGTCGTCCGTGGCCGCGGACGTCCGCCGATATCTCGTCGATACCACGGACGATGCGATCGCGCTCGCCGACGCGCGCGCGGCAGCCGTGTCCGGGACCCGGCCCGGGTCGTCACCGGGCCATGCGGACACAGAGCCCGGCACGCCCGCCTGGTTCGACCCGTTCCGCCGGGATGACGAGTCGTGAGCGAGATCGGGTCGGACGCGGCCATGCGCGAGTCCGGGACGGGCGTGCCCACGGGTGGCGCCGGGGTCGAGGTGCCCGGACGCCGGTCTGCCACCGGGTCGGAGGTGCCCGGGCGCTCGACGTCGGCCCGGACTGACCGCCAGACGGACCGCCGCCCGCGTGCCTTCGCGATCAACGTCGGGATCACGATCGTCAGCCTCACTGCCTTCCTGCTCCTGTGGCAGGCGATCGTGTTCGTCGGCGGCTACAGGTCGTTCATCCTGCCCGGTCCGTACACGGTGGCCGAGCGCTTCGTCCGGGCGTGGACCGACGGCACGATGTGGCCCCACACCGCGACCACCCTGACGGAGATCCTGCTCGGCTTCGCGATCGGCGCGACGCTCGCCCTCGCGGTCGGGATCCTGCTCGCCCGGTCCCGTCTTGCCGAGCGGCTGCTCAGCCCCTATCTCGTGGCCGCCCAGGCCACGCCGATCCTCGCGCTCGCGCCGCTGATCGCGCTGTGGTTCGGCACCGGGCTGGCGAGCAAGCTCGTGATCACCACCCTGATCGTGTTCTTCCCGGTGGCCGTGGCGACCATGGTCGGCGTCCGGTCGGTGGATCCACGGCTGCTCGAGATGGCCAGCAGCTTCCGGGCGACCGGGTGGCAGACGATCACGCGCGTGGAGATCCCGGCCGCGCTGCCGGCCATCCTCGGCGGCATGCGCGTGGGCGTGACCCTCGCGGTGATCGGCGCCATCGTCGGGGAGTGGGTCGGCGGCGACTCCGGCCTGGGCGTGCTGATCAACATCGCGCGCAGCAGCCTGTTCGACATCCCGCTCATGTTCGCCGCGCTCGCGACCCTCGCCCTGATCGGGGTGTCGCTGTATCTCGTCATGGTCCTCATCGAGCGCCGCCTGGTCGGCGACCGGTGAACCGCATCCCGTTGCTCTCAATGACCCAGGAGGATCCCCAGCCCGTGCGCCCGCTCCCTCGTCGCCTCACCCTCCGGCCGCTCGCGGCCGTGGCCGCGCTTGCCCTCGTCGTCGCCGCCTGCGGTGGCGCGTCCGCCACCCCGTCCGCGCCCGATTCCCAGGCGCCAACGTCCGCCCAGCCGTCGACGATGCCCTCCGGATCCGGGCCGGCTGCCTCGCCGACACCGAGCGGACCACCGGTCGCGCTCACGGTCGGGCTGGGCTATATCCCGAGCGTCCAGTTCGCGCAGTTCTACCTCGCCGAGCAGGCTGGCTACTACCGCGACGCGGGCCTGCAGGTCACGATCCAGAACCAGATCGATCCCAGCCTGATCACGCTGGTCGGTCAGGGCGCGATCGACATCGGGGTCGGTGACGGCACGTCGGTCATCCCGGCCGTCAGCCAGGGCATCCCGGTCGTGTACACGTCCACGATCTACGGCCAGTTCCCGTCGATCGTGGTCGCCAAGGCCGGGTCGGGGATCGCGACGGCGGCCGACCTCAAGGGGAAGAAGATCGGTATCCCGGGCCGCTACGGCTCGTCATGGATCATGCTCCAGGCCCTGCTCAAGTCGGCCAACCTGACGCCGTCGGACGTCAAGATCGTGGAGTACCCGGACTACGGGCAGGCCACCGCGCTTCAGCAGGGCGCCGTCGACGCGGCCACCGGCTTCGCCAACAACGAGCCGATCGCCCTCAAGCAGGCCGGCATCGACACGGTCGTGCTGACGGTCGACAGCATCGTGCCGCTGCCCGGTCCCGGTCTCGTGACGGGGACGGAGACGCTGGCCTCGAAGGCAGCAGCTCTACGGGCGTTCACCGCGGCCACGCTGCGCGCGATGAACGAGATTGCCGCCGACCCGCAGAAAGGCCTGGACGCGACCTTCGCGGTCGTTCCCGACCTGGCCAAGGACCCCGCGCTCCAGCGCCAGATCCTGGATGCGACGGTTGCGACGTGGAAGAACACCCGCACCAACGCGCCGTACGGCTCGATCGACCGGGCCGGCTGGCAGCAGTCGCTGGACTTCATGACCTCGCTCGGCCTGGTGCCCAACGCGGTCACGGTGGACCAGCTGGTGAACACGTCGCTCCTGCCCTGATCGGGCCGGCTGTCGGGGGCTGTGTCCGCCGCCGAGCCGGCGAGCC
>CAYYCE010000454.1:2527-3302 GCA_964469635.1 uncultured Kineosporiaceae bacterium | reverse complement strand
CGTAGTCAGCTCAGCCGGAGCCCTCGGGTACTCACTCGTCTCGACGCCCCTCTATCAGGCCAAGGCACAGGTGTTCGTGTCGACCCAGGGCGGCGACTCCATCAGTGACCTCTCCCAGGGAAGCAGTTTCACCGAGAAGCGGGTCAAGTCCTACACCGACCTGGCATCCAGCCCCAGGTTGCTTCAGCCGGTGATCGACACCCTGCAGCTTCCGACGACGCCAGAGGCTCTGGCCTCGCAGGTGTCCGCGAGCAGCCCACTGGACACCGTGCTGATCGACATCACGGTCACCGACCCAGCCCCCGCCCGGGCGCGCGACATCGCCAACGCGATCGCGGACACCTACCCCAAGCTGGTGGCCGCGCTGGAAACGCCTCCGGGTGAGGCGAAGTCCCCGGTCAACGTCTCCCGCACCAAGTCGGCCACCACTCCCACGGTGCCCGTGTCTCCCCGTACCAAGCTCAACATCCTGCTCGGGCTACTGGTCGGCCTCGGGCTCGGAGTCGGGCTCGCCGTCCTGAGGGACAGCCTCGACAAGACCATCAAGAGCAAGGAACAGGCCCAGGAACTCGCCGGTGCGCCGGTGATGACGGCGGTGGGCGAAGACCCCGAAACGGTTCAGCACCAGCTCATCACCCACGATGCATTCTCCGCACGGGCCGAGGCGTTCCGGCAGTTGCGGACCAACATCCGGTTCCTGTCCGTCGACCACCTTGTGAGCAGTCTGGTCGTCACCAGTGCGGTTGCGCACGAAGGCAAGAGCACGACCGCGGCC
>CAYYCE010000454.1:0-2517 GCA_964469635.1 uncultured Kineosporiaceae bacterium | reverse complement strand
GAGAGCGTCGTGCTCATCGACGCCGACCTGCGCCGTCCGACGATCGCGGATGCCTTCGCCCTGTCGTCCGGGGTCGGTCTCACCTCCGTCCTGCTCGGCGACCTGGCGACGGACGAGGCCCTGCAGGCCTGGCGCGACGATCTGCCGCTCCAGGTGCTCACGGCCGGGCCGATTCCGCCGAACCCCGCGGAGCTCATCGGGTCGGCGCGCATGGCCTCCCTCATCGGCGAGCTCACCGAGCGCGGTGCGACCGTCGTGCTCGACTCCCCTCCCCTGCTGCCGGTCACCGATGCCGCCCTGCTGGCGAGGGCGACCGACGGCGCGCTCGTCGTCGCCCGGGCCGCGTCGACGCATGTCGATCAGCTGGCCGCTGGTTGCGAGGCACTGCGGATCGCCGGTGCGCCGGTGCTCGGCGTCGTCTTGAACCGGGTGCCGCGCCAGCGCGGCGCCTCGTACTACGGCGGGTACGCCTACGACTCCTATCGCAGCCACCGGAGCAAGCAGGCCGATGAGGGTCAGCCGGAGGTCCCCACCCGCACAGCGGTGACGATGCCGGAACCAACGGGGCAGCCGGTTCTGGTCACTACACCGCAGGCCGCCGCGCAGGATCTCGCTGAACCCGCCCTCGGTGAGCCCTCGGTGGACGAGTTGTTCCCCGGCATCCCTCCGGTCCACGAGGTCACCGAACCCGTGGCCGGCCAGCTGGCTCCACCCGCGGTGCCTCTCAGCCGCGCCACCCCGGTTCAGGCACCTCCCGTGCAGACCCCCCAGGCAGAGGAGAGCCCGCACACCCGCGTCGTGCTGCCGTCGTCCGAACTGCCCGAAGCGGTGCGGCGCGCCATCGCCGCCACCGGCCCGGCGCGTGACGGCGTCCCGCATCGCGATCAGGAGCCGGCCGAGCAGCGCCGTCCGCACGCCTCTCCCCGTCCCTCCCCTCGGCGCGCCGCCCAGCCCGCGGACCCCGACCTCGTGGTCGACGCCGAGAACGCCACCTTCACCCGGTTCGAGCCGAGCGACGAGGCGCCCTGGCACGTCGAGTGGGGTGACCTGTCCGCGCTGACCGACGTTCCCCGGAACGGCCCCGGCAAGGTCAACGGAGAGGCCAACGGCCACAACGGCGCCCGGGCCCGACACCGCAACTGAGGGCAACTCGCCCCAGGGTCAGCCCGCTCGTACGCAGAACTCGTTGCCGTCCGGGTCGGCCAGCGCGACGGCGCCGTCCTGGCTGGTCTCAAGCCGGGTTGCCCCGAGCCGCACCAACCGCTCGACCTCCGCCGCCGGGTCGCCGTCGACCGGCGCGAGATCGAAGCGTTGCCGGTTCCTCACGGCTCTCGGGGCCACCGGAGGGCCTCCCCACGCGACCTTCGTGCCGCCGTGTGGCGACTGGATCGCGGTCTCCTGATCCTGGTCCCACACCAGCGGCCAGCCCAGTGCCTCGCTCCAGAACAGCCCGACCTCCCGGGTGCCGTCGCAGGCGAGCTCCCCGAGGAAGCCGCACCCGGCGAGGAAGGCGTTCCCCGGCTCGATCACGCAGAACTCGTTGCCCTCGGGATCGGCCAGGACGACGTGCCCCTCCTCGGGGCGCTGCCCGACATCGAGGTGGCGGGCGCCGAACCCCAGCGCCGTCGCCACCGTGTGCTGCTGATCGGCGGGGCTGGTGCTGGTCAGGTGGAGGTGCATCCGGTTCGGTCCCACCTTCTCCGAGGGACTCGGGACGAACCGGAGGCCGGGCTGCGTGTCCCCGCCGGGCAGGAACACGCCACCGGCGTCCTCCCTGACCTCTCGGTCGAGCAGGCCGGCCCAGAAGTCCGCCAGGCGAGGTGGGTGGTGCGCGTCGAGGGTCACGACCAGCCGTCGGTGGAGCACCTCTGCACCATAGGGGTGTCACCACCTGCACGCCCGCCCTCTCGTCATCCAGACGAGGACGTGGGTCATGTCCGCGTCCGACGACAAGGGGGTCTCCGGCCCGTGCCGGCCGCCGTGATCGTCGCCCTGCTCACCGGCAGCACCGCCCCCGGTGGTGGGACCAGATCTTCGCGAACTCCGATACCGCCACCGGCAGCACGATTCACTGGTTCCAGATCCAGGCGGTCGGCCGGGCTGGGTCGGGCCCAGGACAACCCGACCCAGGTGGCCGACCGATCCGTCACCTGCGCCTGACCACCCGCCTCCGACCGCCCGGCGCAGTCCCCCGCGACGCCGGCACCTCTCACCCGAACCGAATCCACGACTTGTCTTCGTACACCTGTTCGACTACTATTGGAGACATGTCAGCGCAGCCGTCGTTCGAGCCACCAGCACTGTCGCTGGTGGCCCCGACAGCCTCGCCCGAGGTGGCCTCGTGGCTCCAAGCGGTCGGTGAGGCCGTCACCGGACTGCAAGAGTGCCTCGACAGCCACGGCATGACCGTCACGGCGTCCGATATCCAAGGCATCGCGCGATTGACGCGCCGTCTGGACGCCGCGCGCTTGGCGGCCCTGGCCCGAGCCGAGGCCGTCTCGCTGTTCGTGCTGCTCG
>CAYYCE010000453.1:0-3309 GCA_964469635.1 uncultured Kineosporiaceae bacterium | reverse complement strand
ACCGCCGACAGCAGCAAGTGGCGAGCGGTCGGCCTGGCCGGCATCGCCCGACTCAACGAGGTGGACACCCTGATCACGGATTCCGGTATGGACGCCGAGGCACGCCGCTGCGTGTCCAGCAAGGTCGGCAGCCTCGTGGTGGTCGACACACCAGGCGAGCACCCAGTCGCGGGAGGCGGGCGATGACCTCGCTCACGATGGCCCGCGGGCGCGTGCGCCGGACCACCGACCACATGGCCGACGGCCGAACGCTCTACTACTACGACGACAGCCGGCCCTACCTGGACGGCGGCGCCACCAGGAGCGCGCCGGACACCCGCCCCCTCGGTCCCCAGACGGGCGGCGGTTCCCAACTGCGCTACGACGTGCTGAGCGGCGAGTGGGTCGCGATCGCCTCGCACCGCAACGAGCGCACCTTCCTGCCGCCCGCGGACGAATGCCCGTTGTGCCCCACCGGCCGCGGCGTCGCGCCGTCGGAGATCCCGTCGTCCGACTACGACGTCGTGGTGTTCGAGAACCGCTTCCCCTCCTTCTCGGCCGGAGCCGAGGGCTCCCCGGGGTTCATCGACGACGATCCGCTGTGGCCCAGCCGCCCGGGTACCGGCCGCTGCGAGGTGGTCTGCTTCACCTCCGACCACGACGCCTCGTTCTCCTCGCTCAGCGTCGATCGGGCCCGGACCGTCGTCGAGGCCTGGGCCGACCGCACAGCCGAGCTGTCGGCGATTCCCGGTGTGCGCCAGGTGTTCTGCTTCGAGAACCGCGGCGAGGAGATCGGGGTCACGCTCCACCATCCGCACGGCCAGATCTACGCCTATCCGTTCGTGACACCGCGCACCGACGCCCTGCTGCGCCGGGCCGCCGCCCATCGCGAACGCACCGGGGGCCGCCTGCTGCGCGACGTCCTGGACGCCGAACGCCGGTCCGGGCGACGGATCGTGCTGAGCGGGTCGCACTGGACGGCCTACGTACCGGCCGCCGCGCGCTGGCCGGTCGAGGTCCATCTGACCCCCCACCGTGACGTCCCCGACCTGGCGGCGCTGGACGACGCCGAGCGCGACGAGCTCGCCGAGGTCTACCTCGACCTGATCCGCCGGGTGGACCGCTACTACGAGGGCGTCGCGATGCTGCCGTACATCTCCGGCTGGCACCAGGCGCCCGTCGGCGAGGGTCGCGAGCTGGGACGCCTTCACCTGCAACTGTTCTCGATCCTGCGGTCCCCGGGGAAACTGAAATATCTGGCGGGATCGGAGTCCGGCATGGGGGCCTGGGTCAACGACGTCACCCCTGAGATCATCGCCCGCCGCCTGAGGGAGGTCGCCCCGTGACCACGCATCGGTGGGTCCGCTGGCCCGCCTCGGCCGCGTCGGGGCCCGCCGGTCGCGGCCCGATCGGCTACGGCGCCGACTACAACCCCGAACAGTGGCCTCGCGAGGTCTGGGGCGAGGACGTCGCCCTGATGCGCGCCGCCGGGGTGAACATCGTCTCGCTGGCGATCTTCTCGTGGGCCCGGATCCAGCCGGAGGCCGGGCGGTGGGAGTTCGACTGGCTCGACGAGGTCATGGACCTGCTCCACGCGGGCGGGATCGCGGTCGATCTGGCGACGGCCACCGCCTCGCCGCCACCATGGCTGGCCGCCGCGCACCCGGAGATCCTGCCGCTGACCCGGACGGGCGAGACGCTGTTCCCGGGGGCCCGCCAGCACTGGCGGCCGACGTCCCCGGTCTTCCGGGAGCACGCGCTGCGACTCGTCGACACCATGGCCAGGCGGTACGCCGACCACCCGGCGCTGGCGGCCTGGCACGTCTCGAACGAACTGGGCTGCCACAACGCCTACGACTACTCCGAGGACGCCGCCGCCGCGTTCCGGGCCTGGCTGCGCAGGCGGTACGCCACCCTGGAGGCGCTGAACCACGCCTGGGGGACGGCGTTCTGGTCGCAGCACTACGGGGACTGGGATCAGATCCAGCCGCCGCGCAGCGCCCCGACGCACCCGAACCCCACACATCAGTTGGACTTCAAGCGGTTCTCCTCCGACGCGCTGCGGGAGTACCTGCGCGCCGAATCGGCCGTACTGCAACGGATCACGCCCGAGGTCCCGGTCACCACGAACTTCATGGTGATGGCGCACAGCACGGCCATCGACTACGCGGACTGGGCCGCCGAGGTGGACTTCGTCGCCAACGACCACTACGTCGTCCTCGGCCCGCGGGACCGCGACGAGCTGTCGTTCTCGGCCAACCTGACCAGCGGGATCGCCGGTGGCGCGCCGTGGTTCCTGATGGAGCACTCCACCAGCGCTGTCAACTGGCAACCGGTGAACGTGGCGAAGGAGCCGCAGGAGACGCTGCGCGACTCCCTGGCGCACGTGGCCCACGGCGCGGACGCGGTCTGCTTCTTCCAATGGCGGGCCTCCCTGGCCGGGGCGGAGAAGTTCCACTCGGCGATGGTGCCCCACGCCGGGGCGGACTCCTCGCTCTTCCGCACGGTCACCGAACTGGGCGAGAGGCTGCGACGCCTGGCCCCGGTGGTGGGCAGCCGCCGTCGGCCGGCCCGGACCGCGATCCTGTTCGACTGGGACTGCTGGTGGGCCAGCGAGCTCGACTCCCATCCCAGCAGCCTGGTGCGCTATCACGCCGAGGCACTCGACTGGTACGGCGCCCTGCTCGACCTCGGGGTGCGCGCCGACGTCGTCCCCGCCGACAGCGACCTGGGCGGGTACGCACTCGTGGTCGCCCCGGTGCTCTACGTCGTCCCGGAGCACCGGGCGCACGCGCTGGCGGCCTATGTCGAGCGCGGCGGCCACCTGGTGACCACCTACTTCTCGGGGATCGTCGACGAGCACGACCACGTGCTCCCCGGCGGCTACCCGGGTGCCCTGCGCGACCTGCTCGGCATCCGGATCGAGGAGTTCGCCCCGCTGCCCGCCGGCGCCGGGGCCGACCTCGACAACGCCACCACCGGCACGATCTGGACCGACCGGATCGAGCGGGTCGAGCCGGACGTCGAGGTGATCGCCCGCTACCGCACCGGCCCGGTGGCCGGGCGCCCGGCGATCACCCGGCGGGCGAGGGGCGGCGGCTCGGCCGCCCACGTCTCCACCCGGCTCGGCGTCGAGGGCCTGCGGCCGGTGCTGTCCGGCCTGCTCGCCGCCGCGGGCGTGGACAGCGAACTGCCCGAGGCGGTTCGCGGCCGGGTCGAGCTCGCGGTGCGCGCCGACGACGCGGAGGAGTTCGCGTTCCTGATCAACCGCACGGCCGACGCCGTCCTCGTCGAGGGCGTCGCGGGTGAGCCGCTCCTCGGCGAACGCTC
>CAYYCE010000452.1:0-3313 GCA_964469635.1 uncultured Kineosporiaceae bacterium | reverse complement strand
CCCCCGAGTAGCGCACCCCGCCACCGGCCACCACCAGCGGGCGCTCGGCGCCGCGCAGGATCTCCACCGCCTCGCCCAGGGCCCAGGTGTCCGCGCGGGGCCGTGGCACCTTGTGGACCCGCCGGGCGAACATCGTCACGGGGAAGTCGTACTCCTCGGCCTGCACGTCCTGCGGCAGGGCGAGGACGACGGGGCCGCAGTCGGCCGGGTCGGTGAGTACCCGGGTCACCTGAGGCAGGGTCGACATCAGCTGCTCGGGCCGGGTGATCCGGTCGAAGTAGCGCGAGACCGTCCGGAAGGCGTCGTTCACGGTGGTGCCGGGGTCGCCGTAGTGCTCGACCTGCTGCAGCACCGGGTCCGGTCCGCGGCCGGTGAAGGTGTCGCCGGGCAGCAGCAGCAGCGGCAGCCGGTTGGCCATGGCCAACCCGGCCGCGGTGAGCATGTTCAGCGCCCCGGGACCGACCGAGGACGTCGCGATCATCACCTGGCGACGGTCCATCGCCTTGGCGTACCCGGCCGCGGCCAGCGCCATCCCCTGCTCGTTCTGACCGCGCCAGGTCGCCAACTCGTCCCGCACCTCGTGCAGCGCCGTCCCGAGCCCGAGCACGTTGCCGTGCCCGAAGATGCCGAAGACCCCCGCGAACAGCGGAACCTCGGTGCCGTCCAGCAGCTCCGAACGCTGGGCGACCAGCCAGCGCACCAGGGCCTGCGCGGTGGTGAGCCGAACGGTGGCGAGACCTTCGGACGACGAGGGGGTCATGGTCGCTCCAGTGTCACGGGTCGGGGCGTCGGGCGGGTGGATCAGGTGGCGCGCGCCGGCTGCGGCCTCACGACGTCCTCCGAAGTCCATCGAGTCGACCCTCGTGGGAGGTGACCGGACAGCGGGGGTCGGCGGCCATGCCGGACCAGGAGTCGCGGACCCAGCCGTGGGTCGGGTCGTCGCAGAAGGCCATCGAGCGGTCGGCGGCCGGGCCGGCCATCACGTTGAGGTAGTACATGGGGTATCCGGGGGCGGCCACGCACGGACCGTGGTAGCCGTGCGGCACGGTCACCAGATCGCCGTCGCGCACCTCGATGAACTCGTCGAGCTCGGCGAGCCCGGCGGCCTCGTGCTCGGGCGCGGTGTAGGTCCGGTGGAGACCGAAACCCTCACGGCTGTGGCTGATCTGGTCGTGGCCGGCGATCTTGTAGAAGTAGATCTCCTCGTTGACCACCGGACACGGCTCCGAGGCGTCGTGCTTGTGCGGCGGGTAGCTGGACCAGTTGCCCGGCGGGGTGATGAGCTCGACGGCGATCAGCTTGTCGGCGTGGTCCCACACCCCCGGGATGCCGAATCCGTTCACCTGCCGGGTGGCCGGTCCGGCGCCGCGGATCTCGACAGGCACCTCGTCGGCCGGCCCGTACCGGGCGCGCAGCCGGGTCTCGCAGCGCGCCGACGGCAGGGCCACCTCGGCACCATGGGCGCTGACCATGGTGACGTTGCTGTCCCGCCCGACGTAGGCGAAGTCGGTGACCCGTTCGAAGGCGGTCGCCCGGCCGGTGAGCGCGTAGCGCGCCTCGGTCACCGTGGGGGTGGCCGTCGGGGCCACCTCGAGGGTGAGCCCGCCGGCCAGCGGCAGCACGAAGAACTCCTCGTTCCCGGTGGCGAACCGCCGCAGCTCCCCAGGTTCCATGCGGAACACCCGCAGGCCGCAGTGGGACCATCCGGCCCGTTCCGGGGTGAGCGTCAGCAGATCTCCGGCCGCCGGGCCGGCGAGGGTGAGCCAAGGGTGGTGGAGCGTCGACTCGGTCATGGCGAAGGTGCCTCCTCGGTCGCCGCGTGGAGCACCTTCGCCGCGGCGTCGACGGCGCCGGCGACATCGCCGCCCGGCGGGTGGAGCAGGGAACGGTCGACCACCACGCACGGCAGCGTCGTCGCAGCAAAGACCACGTCGGGCTCCTCACACGCGGGCATCGTGAGCCAGGTGTAGGCACTCGAGGTGCCGAGCGCCGAGGCCACGGTAGTGGCCCCGGCCAGGGACTCGGCAGCCGCGAGCCGCAGCGGTGACCCATCGGAGTCGCGCGTGTACGGCAGCGATTCGATCATCGCGCCGCTCCCGGGGCGGCGGTGCGCTGGGAGGGCTCGCGGCCCTCGCGGGCGGCCACCACCCGCGCGTCGAGTTCCTCGATCGTGGGCATGGCGTCGGCGCACGCCAGTCGCGAGGCCACGATGGCGCCGGCCACGTTGCCGTACTCGGCGCACCGCACCGCATTCCACCCGGAGAGCAGGCCGTGGATCAGTGCGGCCCCGAACGCGTCCCCGGCGCCCAGCCCGTTCACGACGTCGACCCGGGTCGGGGCAACCGTGGTCATGCCGTCGCGCGTGGCGACCAGGACGCCCCCGGCACCCTTCTTGACGACGGCGATCTCGAGCCCGAGGCCGAGCAGCCGGGACGCCGCCTCAACCGGATCGGCGGTACCGACCGCCACCTCGACCTCGGTGCGGTTGCCCACCGCCACGGTGACGTGCTCGAGCATCCGGCCGTACTCGACGCGGGCCTGTTCCACCGAGTTCCAGAACATCGGCCGCCAGTCGAGGTCGAGGACGGTGAACCGTCCCGATCCGGGCGCCGGCCGCCCGCGCCGGGCCAGCATCTCCAGCTGCGTCGACCGAGCGGGGTCCCGCGAGGCCCCGGTGGCGGTGATCCAGAGCAGCCGGACGTCGCTGATCACCGGCCAGGGCACCTCGTCCGGCCGCAGGGTCAGGTCGGGAGCCACCGGGGCGCGGTAGAACAGCAGCGGCGGGTCCTCGGGCGGGTTGAGCTCGCAGAAGACCACCGGGGTCTGCAACCAGTCCGCCGTCCCGACATAGCTGGGGTCGACCCCGAAACCGCTCATCGCCGTCCGGACGAAATGGCCGAAGGCGTCCGGGCCCACCTTGGTGAGGACGGCGCTGGCGTGCCCGAGCCGGGCCGAACCCACCGCCACGTTGGTGGCGGTGCCGCCCAGGAACCTCGCGAAGGAGGTCACCTCGGCCAGCGGGACCCCGGACTGCAGCGGGTACAGGTCGACCCCGACCCGCCCCACGGTCAACACCTCCAGCGACGCCGACACCGCCCTCACCAGGACCTGGTGTACTCGGTGAGCTTGGTGAGGTTGTCGACACACGACTCGCGGGCGCGCTCCTCCCAGGCGAACACGCACACGGTCATGACCGTCTCGTCACGGTCGCCGAAGCCGAGCGTCTTCAGGGTCGCGAAGAACTCGTCCCACTTCACCTCGCCCTGGCCGATGTCCAGGTGCTGATGCACCCGCACCGGATTGCCCGGCGGGT
>CAYYCE010000451.1:2598-3321 GCA_964469635.1 uncultured Kineosporiaceae bacterium | reverse complement strand
GCTTGCTTTGACGATTCTCGTCTGGCCCAGTAGTCGCCAACCCCGTTCTTCGAAGACGCTAGCGTCGTACGAAGCGTCCGAGAGGGCCGTTTGAACGGCCACGGCGGCTAGCCGCTTGGCGGCTCCACCGCCGCCCTGCTGTAGGACTTGGTCGTAGACGGTCAGGAACTGGCGGTATGCCTCGATGGCGGACTCAGCGGCTTTGCGCTCGTCGAGCGATAGGGAGTCCGGGATCACGACCTGCGTCGAAGGCGTCGGGCTCGGCGTGGACGATGGGGACGGCGAGGCGGGCGAGATTGCCGTCGTCGAAACCGCGCCGTCCGACCCTGAACTGCATGCGGCCACCGACACGACGACGGTCGCACCCCAGGCCAGCAGGACACCGGCCCGGACCCAGCCCGCTCGCATCACATGTCTCCTTCTCGGCTGTCGCCGGGATGGGCCGTCCCGGGCCACCTGGCAAGGGCCTTCGTGGTCGACAACGCGACAGTAGTGGCTGCTCTGTGACATTTGTCCACTTGTCGATCGCCCTGGGGTGACAAGATCGACCGCCACACGGCGAGATCTAACTCACTGTGATCGAATCGCGCGACCTTGTGCCGCGTTGGGCTCGTCACCCCTGGGCACCGTGTGACGTTGCGCCCGCTAGACGAGCACGGCGTGACGTCGTGCCCAGGCGCTCGTCGTGCCCAGGGGCTCAGGTGCCCAGGCGCTCAGGGGCCC
>CAYYCE010000451.1:0-2588 GCA_964469635.1 uncultured Kineosporiaceae bacterium | reverse complement strand
GACCTACCTCCCGTGGTGCACCGCTGCCGCCGCTCGGTGGACCTGCAAGAATGTCGGCTGGCGAAAGGAGCACCATGGTCGAGAGCCGAGCAGTGCAGGATCCGCACCACGACAGCCACGGGAACAGCGTGGCCGCGTGGGTCAGCGTCACAGTGATCATGGTTGGCACGCTGATCTCCTGCCTGGCCGTCGTCGCCTCCAATACGCCGACGTTCGTGGTGGGTGTCGTGGTGGTGGCGCTGGGCGTCGCGGCCTGGAAGGGGCTGTCGGCGATGGGCTACGGCCCGGCCGGACGTTCCGGACGAAGCTGACGCTTCACCCCGAGGCGGTCAGGAGCACCTCCCGGACCTCGCTACGATCGAGGCGTTGTGACGACCATCGCCGTCAGGGGAGACCTGTGACCGTTCTCGACGACATCATCTCGGGAGTTCGGGGCGACCTCGTCGAACGACAGGAGCGCGTACCGCTCGAGCGTCTCCAGGAACAGGCCGAACGTCGGTCCAGTGCCCTGGGCGCGGTGGCCGCGCTCCGGGACGACAACGCCGTCCGGGTCATCGCCGAGGTCAAGCGCTCCAGCCCCAGCAAGGGCGCGCTGGCCGCGATCGCCGATCCCGCGGCCCTGGCGCGCGACTACGAGGCGGGCGGTGCCTCCGTCATCAGCGTGTTGACCGAACGGCGCCGTTTCGGCGGCAGCATCGAGGACCTCGAGGCGGTCCGGCTGGCGGTCGACATCCCCCTGCTGCGCAAGGACTTCGTGGTCAGCTCCTATCAGGTCTGGGAGGCCCGGGCGGCGGGTGCCGACCTGGTGCTCCTGATCGTCGCCGCGCTCGAGCAGGAGGCCCTGGTCTCGCTGGTCGAGCGGGTGCACTCGCTCGGGATGACCGCCCTGGTCGAGGTCCACGACCCCGGGGAGGTGAACCGGGCCGTCGACGCCGGCGCCCGGGTGATCGGCGTCAACTGCCGGGACCTGCGCACCCTCGAGGTGGACCGGGCCCAGTTCGAGCGGGTGGCGCCGCTGATCCCGGACGGCATCGTCAAGGTGGCCGAATCGGGGGTCCGCGGCCCGTTCGACGTGCACACCTATGCCAGGGCCGGGGCGCACGCCGTCCTGGTGGGCGAGAGTCTGGTGACCGGCCGGGATCCGCGCGGCGCAGTGGCCAACCTGGTCGCTGCCGGTGCCCACCCCGCCCTGCGGGCGGCCCGCAAGTGAGCGCCGCCGTCGAGCAGGGGCCCGGTCAGCAGCCCCCACTGTCGGAGCGGACGGGTCCGTACTACGGCCGCTTCGGCGGCCGCTTCGTCCCCGAGGCCCTGGTGGCCGCACTGGAGGAACTCGAGGCCGCCTACGCCGAGGCGAAGGTGGACCCCGCGTTCATCGCCGAACTCGAGCGGCTGCATCGCACCTACACCGGGCGCCCGAGCCTGCTCACCGAGGCGCCGAGGTTCGCCGAGCACGCCGGTGGCGCCCGGGTGCTGCTCAAGCGCGAGGACCTCAACCACACGGGGTCTCACAAGATCAACAATGTGCTGGGCCAGGCCCTGCTCACCCAGCGCATGGGCAAGCGCCGGGTGATCGCCGAGACGGGGGCCGGTCAGCACGGGGTGGCCGCGGCGACCGCCGCCGCCCTGATGGATCTCGAGTGCGTCGTCTACATGGGTGAGGAGGACACCCGGCGGCAGGCCCTCAACGTGGCCCGGATGAACCTGTTGGGGGCCACCGTGATCCCCGTCGCCGCAGGTTCGCGCACCCTCAAGGACGCCATGAACGAGGCGATGCGCGACTGGGTGACGAACGTCGAGCACACCCACTACCTGATCGGCACCGTGGCGGGTCCGCACCCGTTCCCGAGCATGGTGCGCGACTTCCAGAGCTGTATCGGGACCGAGTCGCGGGCCCAGGTCCTCGCGCTGACCGGCCGGTTGCCCGACGCGGTCTGCGCCTGTGTCGGCGGCGGCTCCAACGCGATCGGGATCTTCCACGCATTCCTGGACGACCCCGAGGTCGCGTTGTTCGGCTACGAGGCCGGCGGTGACGGAGTGGAGACCGGCAGGCATGCCGCGTCCATCACCGGAGGATCCCCCGGCGTGCTGCACGGCAACCGCAGCTTCATCCTGCAGGACGCCGACGGCCAGACGGTCGAGAGCCACTCGATCTCGGCGGGCCTGGACTACCCCGGGGTCGGACCCGAGCACGCCTGGCTCGCCGAGATCGGCCGGGCCCGATATGCGCCCGTCACCGACGTCGAGGCGATGGATGCGTTCCGGCTGCTGTGCCGCACCGAGGGGATCATCCCGGCCATCGAGAGTGCCCACGCCCTGGCCGGCGCCCTGCGGGTGGGGCGCGAGTTGGGCCCCGACGGCGTCGTGCTGGTCAACCTGTCGGGACGCGGCGACAAGGACGTCGAGACCGCCGCGCACCACTTCGGGAGCATGCCGTGAGGACCAGCGCGAGCCTGATCGACGCCGCGCGCGCCGAGGGCCGGGCCGCCCTGATCGCCTACCTGCCGATCGGGTTCCCGGACCTGGAGACGTCGGCCGCCGCGGCGGAGGCGGCCGCGGCCGGGGGCGCCGACGTCCTCGAACTGGGCCCG
>CAYYCE010000450.1:0-3326 GCA_964469635.1 uncultured Kineosporiaceae bacterium | reverse complement strand
CCCGGTATTCCCGTCGACAAGGTGCCCCCGGAGAACGTCACCAACCTGCGCGTCTCGGTCTCCGAGAACGACCGGTTGGTCTTCAACTGGACCCATTCGGCCGACACCTTTACGGATCTGGCCGGCTACCGGGTTTACTTTGGCGAAGAGACCACGGCGGTTGATATTCCCGCCGCAGTGAACTCTTATGAGCGCAGCGGTCTGAGTCCGGCCTCGGCCTACCTGCTGCGGATTTCTTCTTTCGATGGGGACGGCAACGCCAGCAGCGGGGCGGCCGCGACCGGCTACACCCTGCTGGCAAACCCTGCCGGCCTGGCCCCCCAGCCTTACAGTGGCTATGTGGACTTGACCTGGAATGCCGCCGCGCCGGCCGAGTACCTCAAGACCTACCGGGTGTACGTGAGCCAGGGCGATTTCACCAGCGTCACCGGCATGGCGCCGGTGGTTACCACCACCGCTGCGGCGGTCAAGGTGGCAGGGTTGACCAACAATGTACCCTACTTTTTTGCCGTCACTGCCGTGAACAAGTCCGACGGCGAGCAGAAGGCGGTTACAACCGTGACCGCCACACCGGTAGCCGATACCGAGGGGCCGGAACTCTCAAACGTCATGATCGAGAACGTCCCGCTGGTCAGTGGGTACACCCTCACCAGACCGGCCACCGTCTCTCTGGATGCCGCCGATCCGGCCGGGGTGAGCCGGGTGGAATTCCTGCTGGACGGTGCGCCAGTACGCACCGACTACAGCGCGCCATATACGGGTTATCTCAACATCGTGCCCTTGGCCGACGGCGCCCACAACTTGCAAATTGCTGCCTATGACACCCTCAACAACGTCACCATGGCCGATTACACCCTTATTGTCGCCTTGGAGGTGCCTCTGGCGCCGATGATCACCCAGCCGGGCAGCGGGGTCGTCACCAACAAACCGACCGTGACGGTTTCCGGGCACGCGGAGAAGGGCACCGAGGTGCTCCTTTACAACAACGGTATCGAGACCGGCCAAGCGGTCGCCGTGGACGCTTTGGGAAATTTCGGCTTCACCCTGACCCTGGTGGAAGGGGAGAACCGCATCCGGGCCGCGGCCCGGTATCCAGACCACACCGGATTGGGCCCGCTGAGCACAGAGGTTCTGGTGACCCTAGACACGACCCTCCCTTATGCTCCCACGGCCCTGACGGCCCAGGCCAAGGAGGGCGGGGTGGTCAAGCTCAGTTGGCAACCACCCACCGAAACCGCGGCCGCAGGCACCAATCTCTATCGGGCGCAGACCTCCTTCGGTGACGTCGGCGAAGCCGTCAAGATCAACGTCAACTTGATCACGGCCGCTTCTTTCAGCGATCTGCCGCCGGAGGACGGCACCTGGAACTACCGGGCGACCACCGTGGACACTGCCGGCAACGAGAGCGAGCCGTCGCCCGAGGCCACGGCCGTGTCCGATGCCACGGCGCCGCGAGCGGCGGCCGTCGTCTACGCGCCCCAGGGCAGGTTCGACCCCGAGACCGGCGCCATGGCGCCGGGCACGGTCGATATGGTGCTGACGGTCAGCGAGCCACTTCAGACCGCGCCGTATCTGAGCATCGCCCCCGAGGGCGGTACGCCGATTCCGGTCAGTCTGTCCCGCGACACAGACCTGACCTACACCGGCTTCTTCGTGATTGCCGAAAACACCCCCACCGGCGCGGCCTATGCCATCTTCTCGGCCCGGGACGTGGTGGGCAACCGCGGCACCGAGATCGATGCCGGCGCCGTTATCGAGATCGACACCGACGGGCCGACGGTCAAACGCCTGGCGGTGGTGCCCGAAGACCCGATTCAAAACGACCAGCAAAATCCTGTCAGCGTTACCCTCAGTCTGGGATTGACCGAGGCCGTCAAATCCGGCGATGTGCCGCAGCTCTCCTACCTGCTTTCCGGTGCCGGTCGGTCGGCCGTAGCTGTCGACTCGCTCACCGAGGTCGCCACCCAGCCCGGCGACGCCCAGAGCTGGCAGGCTGCCTTTAGCCTGCCGGCCGATGCCGGACTGGTCGATGCAGAGACCATCCACTTCGTTTACCAGGGAACCGACGAACTGAGCAATGTCGGCGACCGCATCGCCGCCCCCAACCTGTTCCAGGTTTACCAGGGCGATCTTCCGCCGCTGGCACCGCCGCTGAATTTTGCCGGCATGTCCCTTCCCGGCGGCCGGATCCGGCTCACTTGGGAGGCGGTGGAAGAGGCGGTCGGTTACCAGCTCTTCCGGCAGGCGCCGGGCGAGAGTGAGCTGACGGCTTACCAGCGTATAGAGGGCGCGCTGGAATATGTCGATCAGCCGGGCCAGGATGGCCTGTACACTTACGCCATTGCCAGCATCCGCTCCGAAAACGGTCAGGAGGCGCTCAGCGGTTTGAGCGATCCGGTCACGGTGGTATCGGATTCGGTACCGCCGCTGGCTCCCACCGAATTTACCCTTGAGTTGGTGGCCAACGGCATCAAGTGCACGTGGCAGCCCCCGGTCTACACCGAACCGATCACCTATATTCTTTACCGGGCAACGTCCTCCGAGATCACCTCGGTCGAGGGGCTTGCGCCGCTGGCTGCTGGTATCGAACAGAGCCTGGTGGTCGATCCGCATCCCTCGCCCGCCGCCCACTGTTACACGGTCACGGCCGTTGATGCGGCCGGCAACCAGTCCTCGCCGGCTGTCTCTGCCTACCTCAACTTCCAGCTGCTGCCGGTTTCCGGTATCACCGTGGTTCAGGCCGACGCCGAAGCGCCAATCGTTACCTGGACCCATCCGGGCGGCAGCATTGCCGGCTACGACATTTACCTGGGCACGCAGGCTGACGGGGTCAAGCTGAACGTCGAGCTGCTTGCCGAGCAGTCTTACACCGACGTCGGCTGGGCCGGCGACGAACGGCGGTACACCGTCGTGGCCGTCGATACCAACGGAGCGGAGAGCCTGGGTCGCAGCATCGCGCTGCCGCTCGTCGAAGCCCACTATTCGCCGGAGAGCCTGGTGCGGCGGGGCGTGATGAACCGCCTGACCTACACCGTGGAAAACGGCTCCACCGAACGGGTGGAGAACATCCGCCTCAAAGCCGATCTGGCCGGGCACCTGCACACTTCAGACAAGTTTGGTATCGACGCCGGGCAATCGACGGCGGTTCCGATGGTGGTGGGCGGCTTCAGCAATTTGCCCGATCTGGCGTCGGTGAGCACCACAGTCGAAGTGACACCCGGAACCGGCGAAACCGTCCGAATCGTGCGCTCTTCCCAGGTGGACGTGGCCGACGGCATGCTGGCGGTGCAGATCCTGAACGAAGAGTTCACCCGGGGCGCCAGCGG
>CAYYCE010000449.1:0-3352 GCA_964469635.1 uncultured Kineosporiaceae bacterium | reverse complement strand
TTCACCGGGTCCTTGGCCGAGCCGAACGGCGGGGCGTAGGCGAGTTCGAGTTCGGTCAGGTCCTCGACCGTCATGCCGGCCCGCATCGCGGTGGCGATGACATCGATCCGCTTGTCGACCCCCTCGGCCCCGGTCGCCTGGGCGCCGAGAATCCTTCCGTCGGGCGCGAAGACGACCTTGAGGTGAATCGGCTGCGCACCCGGGTAGTACCCGGCGTGGTGCCCCGGGTGCAGATGGACGGCGTGATGCTCGATCCCGGCGGCGCGCAACGCCTTCTCGTTGCGGCCGACGGCCGCCGCGACGGTCCCGAAGACCCGGACGATCGCCGTCCCCAGCACCGGCGCGCGCGAGCCCGAGCGGCCGAAGAGATGGTTCGCCGCGGCGCGACCCTGCCGGTTGGCCGGCCCGGCGAGCGGCACGTTGGCCGGGCCGCCGGTGACGGCGTCCACGACCTGGATCGCGTCGCCGACCGCGTAGATCCCGGGGACCGAGGTGCGCAGGTGCTCGTCCACCTCGATCGCCCCGTGGGCGTCGGTCCGCACCCCCGCCGCGCGCGCGACGCCGCTCGCCGGGCGCACGCCGACCGACTGCAGCTCCAGGTCCGCCGGGATCCGCGATCCGTCCGACAGGTTCGCGCAGACGGCGCTCGGGACCCCGGTCCCGGACGGTTGGGTCACCGACACCAGCGACGTACCGGTGCGGACGTCGACGTCGTTCTCGGTGAGCGCGTGCTGAACGGCGACCGCCATCTCCGGATCCAGCGGCGGCAGCACCTGGGCATCGAGCTCGACGACGGTGACCTCCAGGCCGCGATGGCGCAGCGCCTCGGCGACCTCCAGACCGATGAAGCCGGCGCCGACGACGACGGCCCGGCGGGCGCCCGCCGCGACCAGCTCCCGCAGCGCATCCACGTCGGGCACGGTGCGCAGCACGCGAACCTGCGGGCGGTCGACGCCGGGCAGCGGGGGCACGACGGGACTGGCCCCGGGGGACAGGACGAGAGTCTCGTAGGGCTCGGTGTACTCGGCTCCGGTGTCGAGGCGACGGACCGTGACGGTCCTGGTCTCGGCGTCGATCGCGAGGGCCTCGTGCCCGGTCCGCACGTCCAGCGCGAGACTGGCGGCGAGCGAGCGGGGTGTGTGCAGCAGCAGCGAGGACCGGTCCTCGATCTCGCCCGCCAGGTGGTAGGGCAGGCCACAGTTGGCGTAGGAGACCTCCGAGTCGCGTTCGAGGACCACGATCTGGGCCTCCTCGGAGAGCCTGCGGGCACGGGCCGCGAAGCTCATTCCCCCAGCGACGCCACCGATGACGACGATCTTCATGTGTGCTACTCCCGTGGACCTCGCGGTCCGGCTGTCGGGTGTCGGACGACGTCGTCCCGGTGGCTCCCAGCCTAGGGCCCCTACGGATCACCGAGGCGGCCCGGGGGCGGTGGCGCGCCGCGCATGGCCGGGGCGGGCCGTCGGTCGGAGCGCAAATCACCGTGAAGCGGATCACCGAGGCGGCAGGTTGTCCACAGACGGGTCGCGGAGCCGTCGCGCCGAGGTCCGGCGGGGCGGCAGGATGCCGTCATGGTGCTGCCGCACGAACTTCGCGACCTGGGCGAGGAGGGGCTGAGCGTCCTGCTCGCCCTGCGTCCCGACACGCTCGATCCGGTGCCCCCGGTCGACCTGACCGAGTTGGCGGCGCGGCTCGACCAGCCGCATTCCCTGGCCAGGGCGCTGCGCGAGGTCGCCCTGCCCTGCCTGCAGGTCGCCGAGGCGCTCGCGGCGCTGGGGCCGAACGCGACCCGCCGCCGCCTGGACGAGCTCCTCGGCGCCCATGACGAACGGCGGCGGGGTGCGGTCGACGAGGCGCTGGAGATCATGGCCCGGATGCTCATGGTCCAGGTGCCGGCCGGTCCCGACGATGAGCGGGGCCGGTTCGCCCCGTCGCGGCGGTTGCGGCTGCACCCGCTGGCCGCTCAGCTGTGGCACCGGCCGCTGGGCCTCGACGGTCCCCTCGACCAGGCGCTCGCACTGCACTCGGTACCCCAGCTGCGCGGCGCGCTGCGGGCCCTGGGGGAGCGGCCGGAGGGCCGCAAGGCCGATCTGCTGCAGCAGGTGAACGGGGTGCTCGGCGACGCCGAGCGGGTTCGGGACGCCGTCCGGGCCGCCCCCGCGGGTCTGGGCGAGGTGCTGCGCGAGGTCGCCGGGGGGAACTACGGCGTCCTGGACCCCGCGCTCACCTGGTCGCCGTCGCCCTCCCGGCGCCCGGTCCAGTGGGCGCTCGACCGGCTGCTGCTGGTCCGGGGCGGGTGGTACGGCGCCTACGTCATGCCGGCCGAGGTGGCCCTGGCGCTGCGCGGCCCCCAATGGCGTGCGCCCTTCGACCCCGACCCGCCGGTCCTGTCGTGGGCTCCGACCGCCACCGAACTGGTCGAGCGCGAGTCCTCCGCCGCCGCGGCGAACGCGGTCCGCACGGTCGCGGCGGTGCTGCAACAGATCGGGGACACGCCGATGGGTCTGCTCAAGACCGGCGGGGTGGGCGTGCGCGAGATCCGACGGATCGCCAAGCTCGCCGGCTGTACGGGCGAGGAGGTCCGCTTCGTCCTCGGGCTGGGGCTGTGGGCGGACCTGATCGGGGTCGAGGGCGCTCGGGTGAAGGCGACGCTGACCTTCGACGCGTGGCTGGCCAAGGACCCGGCCCGACGCCTCGCCGACCTGGTCGAGGCGTGGACCGACCTTCCCGAGTGCACCATGGGTGACGCCGTCTCGACCTGGTTCCCGCGGCGCGACGGCGGGATCACGCGGTTGCGGATCCACCTGCTGCTGTTGCTGTCCGATCACCCCGGACAGGCCCCGGCCGATCCCGAGGCATTGGCCGACTGGGCGATGTGGCAGGCCCCCATGTGCCCCAGCGAGAGCGCCGTCGACCGCATCTTCGCGGCCTACGCAGACCCCTACGAGCTCGAGGAGCCGTGCACTCTGGACCTACCTCACACGTGGGATGCGGTGCACGAACAGCACAATGGCGGAAAGATGGACGGATTCTTGCGCGTTGTCGGCCCGCAGGGGAAACACGCCATGGGGCACTATGGTCCGTCGACCTTGCCCTTCTATTATTGGTTCGCGAGCACGTTTGCTCTGGCCGATCATCATTTCAGCGGCGTGCTCGGGCCCACCTGGCCGAACAGGATGTACTTCTTTTCAGGCACTTCCTTTGGCCACACCGACAACACACCGCCTCCGCGGCGCGATGAAGAGCTGTCACTTTTCCATCAGTTGAGTGAAGCCGGGAAAACTTGGACCGTCTACAGTGACGAGAAGACGTTCGAGGAGGACCTGTTCCGCGTCACGGCCCGCTACTACGA
>CAYYCE010000448.1:0-3353 GCA_964469635.1 uncultured Kineosporiaceae bacterium | reverse complement strand
CGGGCACAACGTCACGCCGTGCCCGTCCAGCGGGCACGGCGTGACGTTGTGCCCGGCAGTGGTGCCCAGCAGGGGTGCCCGGCAGTGGTGCCCAGCCGGGGAGCGAGGTGGGGGACGGACGGGCGGGTCGCAGGGCGGCGGGAGGTCGGCGGGATGGTTCAGCCCAGGGCCTTGACCAGGACGTGGGAGTTGCGGCCCGTGGCGTCATAACCGGCCCGCCGCGCCTGCGGCAGATCCTGAGGGCCTCCGGTGGCGAAGCCGTTCTCGACGAACCAGTGCGTGGTATGCGTGGTCAGCGCGACCAGCTTCCGCAGTCCCTGCCGCCGCGCCATGATCTCGGCGCGCAGCAGCAGACTCTGCGCGCGGTGGCCGCCGCGGTACTGCGGGTGCACGGTCACGCAGGCGAACTCGGCGACGCCCTCGCCGGCGTAGGGGACCAGGGCGTTGCAGGCGATGACGGTGCCGTCGCGCACCATCACCGAGAACGTGTCGATGTCCAGTTCCAGCTGCTCGCGGGAACGGGGCAACAGCACTCCGGCCCGCTCCAGCGGCCCGATCAGCGACTGGATTCCGGCGACGTCCTCGATCCGTGCCTGCCGGGTGGCCTCGTAGTCGGTGTCGGCGTAGAACATCACCCCGGCGCCGTCGCGGGTGTACAGCTCGCGCAGCAGCACGCCGTCCGTTCCCGAGCCGACCAGATGGATCCTGCCCACCCCGGCCCGACCGGCGGCCAGCGCGGCCCGGACGCAGTTGCGGTCCTCGACGTTCAGCGACTCGAGGGTCGATTCCGAGGCCAGTGCCCGCTCGGCCTCGGCGAGCAGGACGTGCCCGGCGTCCCCGGCCAGGGCGACCACGGGCCAGGTGCTCGGATCGGACTCCAGGACGAACACCAGCTTGTCAGCGCCCAGACCGATCGCCACCGCCTCGGCGACGTCGGCGTTGCGCAGGTTGAACGCCTCGCCGGTGGGGCTGTAGCCGACCGGGGACAGCAGCGCGATGCGGTCTGCCGCGAGCACCTGCCGGACGGCGTCGATGTCGACCCGGCGGACCTTCCCCGTGAGCAGGTGGTCGACCCCGCCGCGCACCCCCACCGGACGCGCGGTGAGCCAGGTTCCCCCGACCACCTTGATCTGCGCACCGCCCATCGCGGTGTTGGCCAGGCTCGCCGAGAGGGCTGCCTCGATGTCCATCCGCAACGCGCCGACCGCCGCCTTGACGGCGGCCATGGCCGCCCCGTCGGTGATCCGCAGGTCGCCGGAGTAGCGCGGCGTGATCCCCCGCACGGCCATCTCGGCCTCGATCTGCGGCCGCGCCCCGTGCACCAGCACCAGCCGGACCCCGAGGCTGGACAGCAGGGCGATGTCGACGAGTAGTTGCTCGAACTGCGGCGCGGCACAGGTCTCGCCGGGGAAGGCGATGACGAACGTACGGCCGTGGTGGGCGTGGACGTAGGGAGCCGCGCTCCGCAACGCGGAGACGAAGTCGGGGTGCTCCACGACCGGTGATCCTATCCGGCGGCCCCCTGTCTCCCGACGCTCCCGTCCAGCGGCGCCACGTCCAGCAGCTCCGGGCTGGTGACGGGCCGACGGGTCAGGGTGAGCGGGGTGGGCTCGGCGAGCTCGGAGGCGGTCAGGTCGAGCTCATGCAGCCGGCGGGCGGTGACCAGCACCCGCCGCTCCAGGGTGCCGACCAGGGCGTTGTAGTCCTCCACGGCGCGCTCGAGCGAGCGGCCCAACCGGGTGGTGTGCCCGCCGAGAGTGCTCAGCCGGGCATACAGCTCGCGCCCCACGGTGAAGACCTCCCGGGCCGAGCCGGTCAGCGCCTCGCCCTGCCAGGTCAGGGCGACCGTGCGCAGCAGGGCGAGCAGCGTCGTCGGGGTGGCCAGGACGACATGCCGGGCCATCGCGTGTTCGAGCAGCCCCGGGTCGGCGGCGCACGCCGTGGCCAGGAACGCCTCGCCGGGCACGAAGCAGATCACCAGCTCGGGGGAGGGATCGAAGGCCCGCCAGTATTCCTTGGCCGCCAGCGATTCGACGTGGGCGCGCAACGCCCGGGCATGCGCCAGCGCCGCCTCCTCGCGCCGGTCGGCGTCGTCCGGGTTCTCGCTGGCCTGCAGGAACGCCGCCAGCGGTGCCTTGGCGTCGACCACCACGTGCTTGTCGCCGGGCAGGTGGACGACGAGATCGGGCCGCACGTTCGCACCGCTCGGAGCCCGGGCGTGCACCTGGGTGTCGAAATCGACCCGGTGCAGCATGCCGGCGTGCTCGACCACCCGGCGCAGCTGCACCTCGCCCCAGGCGCCCCGGGACGTGGGTGCCCGCAGCGCCCCGGTCAGGGCGGTGGTCTGGCTGCGCACCGTCTCGATCTGTTCCCCGAGCCGGGAGAGCTGTTCCGCGCGGTCGCGTTCCAGGGCGCGGACCTGCTGCTCGACCCGCTGCAGGCTGCTCGCCAGCGGTGACAGCGTCGCCGCCAGCTCACGGTCCTGTGCGGCGGCGCCCTCGAGGTCGGTGATCCGCTCGCGTAGCAGCGCGTTCTCGGTGTCGGCGCGCGCCGCCCGCTCGCGCCAGGCCGGGGCCAGCGCCGACCGGGTCAGGCCGGCACCGGCGGCCAGCCCGGCCAGCAGGCCCAGCAGGGCGGCGACGGCGCTCCAGATGGTCATGACCCCAGCCAACCATCGACCCCCGACAGGCCTGGGCCGGCGCTCGTCCCCTCGGGGCGGGACCTCACGGGCTGGGGACCCCGCGGTGGCGAAGCCCGCGCGGCCCACTAGCGTCGGGTCCATGTGCCGGAACATCCGAACGCTGCACAACTTCGAGCCCCCCGCGACCACCGACGAGGTGCGCTCCGCCGCACTCCAGTACGTCCGCAAGGTCTCCGGGTCCGCCAGGCCCGCCCGCGACAACGTCGAGGCCTTCGAGGCCGCCGTCGCCGACGTGGCCGCTGCCACCCAGCGACTGCTGGACACCCTCGTCGCCCACGGCGCCCCCAAGGACCGCGAGGCCGAGGCCGCCAAGGCCAGGGTGCGGGCGGCGGAGCGCTACGGCCCGACCGCGTAGACCCGCGACGCGACGTCCGAACGGATCACCAGCACCGCGATCGGGACCAGCAGCGCGATGGCCGACAGCGACAGGACTCCGTAGCCGGCGAAGTTCAGGATCGGGCCTGCGGCCACTCCGGCGACGGCAGCCGACAGCCCCATCATCAGGTCGCCGAAGCCCTGCACCCGAGTGCGCACCGCGTCCTGCACACTGCCGGACAGCAGCGCCGACCCGGCCACCATGCACGCCGCCCAGCCCAGTCCCAGCAGGAACAGCCCGACGCCCACGCGGGTGTGCTCGTGGTCGCCGGCCCCG
>CAYYCE010000447.1:0-3357 GCA_964469635.1 uncultured Kineosporiaceae bacterium | reverse complement strand
GGCACGGGTGAGGACGGCGTCGGGCAGGGACACGCCCAGGCGCGCCCGGAGCTCCTCGAGACCGGGCGCCTCGACGGTCGGCTCGGTGTCATCCGTGCTCACCAGGCGGCCCCGGCTCAGAGGTCCTTGACCTTGCGGCCCTTGTACTCGAGATACAGCGGGGTCCCGGCGGAATCGGTGACCACACGGGCGTGGTGCGGCCGCGAGTAGGTCACCTGGCCGCCCTCCACCTTCTCGGTCAGGGTGGTCGCAGTCGCCTTCCACTGCGAGCGGCGGGACCGCGTGTTGCTGCGGGACATCTTCCGCTTCGGGACGGCCACGGGATCTCCTTCGTCGGTGCTCGGTCGTTCGTCGAGCCGAGTCTGTGCTGCTCTCAGGTGCTGCTCTGGGGTGCTGTTCCGGTCTGTGCGGGTGCTAGGTGGTGCCGCTCGGAGGTGCCTCGGCGGCGTCGCCGGCCTGCAGATCGGCCAGCGCCTGCCACCGCGGGTCGACCGAGTCGTGCCCGTGGTCCGGATCGTCGGCCAGGCGTACCCCGCACTGCGGGCACAGTCCCGGACAGTCGTCCCGGCACAACGGCTGGTACGGCAACGCGAGGACCACGGCGTCCCGCAGCGCGTCCAGCAGGTCGACCAGCTCGTCCTGCAGTTCGCGGACCTCGTCGTCGGAGTCCTCGGGGAGGTCCAGGAGGCGCTCGGGGTAGGCGTACAGCTCCTGGAGGTCGGCCACGACCTCACGGTCGACGGCATCCAGGCACCGGACGCACTCGCCCCGGGCCCCGCCACGCACGGTGCCCGAGACCAGCACCCCCTCCATCACCGCCTCGAGCCGGAGATCCAGCTCGAGGTCGCCGCCTTCGGGGATGCCGATCACGTCGGTTCCGAGGTCGGCCGGAGCGGCGACGACGCGGGTGACCCTCCGCATGGTCCCGGGGCGATGTCCCAGCTCGCGGGTGTCGAGCACGAACGGGGACCGTGTGTCCGGACGGATGGTGCACCTTCCTCGACGTCACTTCGGAACGACGACGACCGACCGCCGCGGGCGGCGGACGATACCGACGGGCAAGGCTACCCCGACGCCCCGGTCACGATCCAATCGCCGGCCGCTCAACCGTCCCGAAGGGCCAGCAGGCGATCGCGGACCAGGTCCGGAACCAGGCCGCCGATGTCGCCGCCGAGCGCGGCCACCTCCTTGACCAGGGAGGAGGAGACGTGCTCGAGGCGAGGGTCGCCGGGCAGGAACACGGTCTCCAGACCGGTCAGGTGGCGGTTCATGAGGGCCATCGGCAGCTCGTAGGCGAAGTCGGTGCCCGAGCGCAGGCCCTTGACCACGGCCGTCGCCTCCACCGCGCGGCAGAAGTCGACCAGCAGGGCGCCGGAGACCTCGGCGATCCGCGCCCGCGGAAGATCGGCCAGGCTGGCCTCGAGCAGCTCGATCCGTTCAGCGGTCGTGAACGTGCCCGGTTTCGCCGGATTGGTCAGGACGGCCACGACCACCTCGTCGAACAGCTCGGTGGCCCGGCGGACGACGTCCAGGTGGCCGTTGGTCACCGGGTCGTAGCTGCCGGGGCAGACGCATCGCCGCATGGCGGCACGCTACCCGCAAGCACGCAGGCTCACGGCAGGGGCGCGGAGGCGTACCAGAGGGCGGTCTCCCCGTAGCGGCGCACCGCGGTCCGCCGCAGCCCCTCGGGCCAGCGCGGCTCGGGACTGCGGTCGCTGCGCTCGACGACGACCACCGACCTGGCGGCCAGCCAGCCGTCCCCCAGCGCGGTCAGTGCGACGGCCAACTCCGGTTCGGGGATCGCATAGGGCGGGTCCAGGAGCACCAGATCCGCACCGGAGGCGAACGGTGGGCTGCCGGACAGGTAGTGGCGCACCGAGGCGAGCACCACGCGGACGCCGGGCAGTCCCAGGGTGGCGACGTTGCGCCGGGCGACGGCCACCGCCTCCCGGGCCGAATCGACCAGGACGACGTCCGCGGCGCCCCGACTGGCGGCCTCGAGCCCCAGGGCGCCCGACCCCGCGTAGAGATCCAGCACGGCCGCGCCGCGCACCACCCCCCGCGCGTCCAGACCGGAGAAGAGGGCCTCGCGCACCCGATCGCTGGTCGGTCGTGTCGCCTGCCCCTTGGGGGCCTCGATCCGCCGTCCCCCGGCGCTGCCCGCGATGATCCGAGTCACTGCCCCATTCTCGCCCCATTCCCGGTCCCGGAGGGCGACCCGCGCGACGACGGACGGCGACGGCGCGCCCGTCAGCCGCGTTCCAGGTAGGCCTGCCGCTCGGCGTCCAGCAGTTCGGCCAGCGCCTCGGCGAGGGCCGGGTGCTCGGTCAGCTCCGGATCGGCCTCGACCAACGGCCCCGCCGCCTGTCGCGCGGCCTCGATGATCGATTCATCCCGGGTGACCCGCAGCCGCCGCAACGAGGAGCGGGTGCCCGACTGGGCCGCCCCCAGCACATCGCCCTCGCGGCGGGCGTCCAGGTCGGCCCTCGCCAGCGCGAAGCCGTCGTTCGAGCCCGCCACCGTCTCGACCCGCAGCCGCGCCGGTCCGCCGTCCTCGGCGTCGGTGACCAGCAGGCACAGCCCGCCGGTGGTCCCCCGGCCGACCCGGCCGCGCAGCTGGTGCAGTTGGGAGATCCCGAACCGGTCGGCGTCCAGGACCACCATCGCGGTGGCGTTGGGGACGTCGACACCCACCTCGATCACGGTCGTCGCCACCAGCACGTGGACCTCGCCGGCGGCGAACGCCCGCATCACGGCCTCGCGTTCGTCCACGGGCATCCGGCCGTGCAGCGCCTCGACCCGCAGCCCCGTCAGCGCCGGGTTCTCACGCAGCTCGCCGACCACCTCGGCGACCGCCCGCACCGGGCGCCGGCGCCGCGCGCCGTCCTCGCCCTCGGGTTCGCGCACGCCGGGTCCGGCGTCCGCGGGTCCGGCGTCGGCGGGTTCGGGATCGGCGGGTTCGGGATCGGCGACGAGCGGCTCCTGGCCCGCCTCCTCCTGGTCGGCGTCGATCCGGGGACAGACCACGTAGGCCTGGTGGCCCCGCCCCACCTCCTCAGCGACCCGCTGCCAGATCCGCTGGTACCACTCCGGTCTGGAGACGGGATCGACCACGTGGGAGACGATCGGCGAGCGACCGGGGGGCACCTCGGTCAGCACCGACGTCTCCAGGTCGCCGAACACGGTCATCGCCACGGTGCGCGGGATCGGTGTCGCCGTCATCACCAGCAGGTGCGGCGTGGTGCGCCCCTTGTCCCGCAGCATGTCCCGCTGCTCGACGCCGAAGCGATGCTGCTCGTCGACGACCACCAGGGCCAGATCGGCGAAGCCGACCTGGGACTGCAGCAGGGCATGGGT
>CAYYCE010000446.1:0-3364 GCA_964469635.1 uncultured Kineosporiaceae bacterium | reverse complement strand
ACCTCGGCTCCTACGGCACCCGCGGTGTGGGCTATGAGGTGGATTACCTGATCTACCAGATCTCCCGTGAGTTGGGGCTGAGCCAGGACTGGCGGGTGGCGATCGTGGGGGTCGGCAACCTGGGCCGCGCCCTGGCCGCCTACGGCGGGTTCGCCTCCCGGGGATTCCGGGTGGTCGCGCTGATCGACTCCCACCCCGACCTGGTCGGGGCCCGGGTGGCTGGGCTGCGCGTCGCGTCCGCAGACGACCTGGAACAGGTGCTGGCCGGTGCCGACGTCCACATCGCGGTGCTCGCGGTGCCCGCGGAGTCGGCGCAGCAGGTGTGCGATCGCCTGGTCGGGGCCGGGATGAGCAGTCTGCTGAACTTCACCCCCTGCGTGCTCGACGTGCCGGACGACGTGATGGTGCGCAAAGTGGACCTGTCCAGCGAGCTGCAGATCCTGGCGTTCCATCAGCAGCGTCGGGCGGTCCAGGAGGGCGTGATCTCCCCGGGCGACACCGGCGACGAGCCCGAACCGTTGGCGGAGGCGTTGTGACAGGTCCGTTGGTCGTCGGCCTCTCCTACCGCACCGCCCCCCTCGAGCTGCTGGAGCGGGCGAGTCTGGACGACGCACGCCGTCGGACGCTGGAGTCCCGGTTGTGCGCGAGTGAGCACATCGACGAGGCCGCGGTGCTCTCGACCTGCAACCGGCTCGAGGTCTACACCTGGGTCGGCCGGTTCCACGGCGGGCTCGCGACGGTGACCGAGGCGCTCGGCGGGATCACCGGTCTGGACGTGCAGCGGCTGTCCGACCACCTGTACGTGCACTACGACGCGGGCGCCGTCGAGCAGGTGTTCTCGGTGGCGGCCGGACTGGACTCCATGGCGGTCGGCGAACCGCAGATCCTCGGTCAGGTCCGGGCCGCGGTGCGGCAGGCGCAGGAGGGCGGCACCCTGACCGGGTCGCTGGCCACGCTGCTGCAGCAGGCGCTGCGTGTCGGCAAGCGCGTCCACGCCGAGACCGATCTCGACAAGGTCGGGGCCTCCCTCGTGGAGACGGGGCTGGCCCGGGCCCGGGCCGTCGTCGGCGATCTCGGTTCGGCCCACGCCCTGGTGCTGGGGGCCGGGGCGATGAGCGGGCTCGCCGTGGCCACGCTGCGCCGGGCCGGGATCGGCGCGCTGACGGTGGCCAATCGCACGCCCGAGCGGGCCGCGCGGTTGGCCGCGACCGCCGGCGGCACGGCGCGCGACCTGTCCGACCTCGACCGGGCGCTGGCGCAGGCCGACGTCGTCATCGCCTGCGCGGGGGCGTTGGGTCACCTGGTGACCTTCGCCGACGCCAAGCACGGGATCGAGGTGCGGGGCGGGCGGGCCCAGGTCTACCTCGACCTGGCGCTGCCCCGCGACGTCGACCCCGCGGTGGCCGACCTGGACGGCGTCGACGTGATCGATCTCGAGCGGCTGGGCCGGTTCCTGGCCGCCGAGGCGGGGGCCGATGCCGACCCCGCCGGCGATGCCGGTGTGCTGACCCGGGCGGCGCTGGCGCAGGCGCGCGGCCTGCTCGAGGAGGAGACGCGGGCCTACCTGCTCGGCCGGACGGCCCACCAGGTGGCGCCCACGGTGGCGGCGCTGCGCGGGATGGCGGCCGAGGTGGTGGCGGCGGAACTGCGGCGGGCGCGCTCGCGGCTGGCCGACCAGGTCGGCGAGAAGGTGATGGCCGAACTCGAGCAGACGGTGCACCGGGTGGTGGAGAAGCTGTTGCACACCCCGACGGTGCGCGTCAAGGAGCTGGCGACCCAGCCGGACGGCGCGGCCTATGCCGAGGCCCTGCAGGAGTTGTTCGGGCTCGACCTGTCGCACGTGGCCGAGGTGAGCCGCGTGGTCACCACCCCGGGGGCGGGAGGTGTCCCATGAGCCGGGTACTGCGCCTGGGGACCCGACGCAGCCCGCTCGCGATGGCTCAGTCGGGATGGGTGGCCCGCCGGATCGAACGGGCCGATCCCGGGATCGGCGTCGAACTGGTCGAGGTGACCACCGAGGGAGACACCTCGAGCGCGCCGCTGCGCAGTTTCGGCGGCGTCGGGGTCTTCGTCTCGCGGCTGCGCGAGGCTCTGCTGGACGGCCGGGTCGATCTCGCCGTCCACTCCCTCAAGGACCTGCCGACGGCGCCGGCCCCGGGGCTGGTCCTGGCGGCGGTGCCGGCGCGCGAGGATCCGCGCGACGTCCTGGTCACGGCCGGCGGCATCGGGTTGACCGAGCTCGCGACGAGGGTGCCGGGGGCCCGGATCGGCACCGGCTCGCCGCGTCGGGCCGCCCAGCTGCGAGCGCTCGGCCTGGGACTGGAGGTCGTCGACCTGCGCGGCAACGTCGACACCCGGATCGCCCGCCTCAGGCACGGCGGGGCCGAGGACGCCCGCGGGGGCGGCGGCGCCGATCTGGACGGCGTGATCCTGGCCCGGGCGGGCCTGCGGCGGCTGGGGCGGGACGGCGAGATCGGTGAGGTGCTGGACCCGGAGGTGATGCTGCCCGCCCCCGGCCAGGGGGCGCTGGCCGTCGAGTGCCGGGCGGGTGCGGAGGACGAGGACGTGGCGGCGGCCGTCGCCCGGTTGGAGGACGGCGCGACCCGCGCCTGCGTCACCGCCGAGCGTGCGCTGCTGGCAACGCTGGAGGCGGGATGCTCGGCACCGCTGGGCGCCCTCGCCGAGATCGCGACGGCCGAGGGGACCGCCGCCCCGCAGGTGTGGCTGCGGGCCGTGGTCGCCGCCGAGGACGGGTCGCTGGTGCTGCGGCGCTCCGGCGGCGGGCCGGCCTGCGAAGCCGGAGCGGTGGGTGTGGCACTGGCCGCGGAACTGCTCGCCGGCGGTGCCGACGACCTGGTCGGTCGCACGCCCGCGGTGAGCTCGCGGGGACGGGAGGCGGAGCGGTGAGCGGGGCTCGCGGGGCGCCCGGGAAGGTGTGCTTCGTCGGAGTGGGTCCGGGCGATCCGGGCCTGCTGACGTTGCGTGCCGTGGAGCGGCTGCGGGCCGCCGACGTGGTCGTGGTCGACCAGGTCGACCGCAGCGCGATCATCATGGCTCACTGCCGGGCCGACGTGGAGGTCGTGGACGCGGGCTTCGGTGACGACGGACAGCCGATGACCATGAACGCGAGGGCGCGGCTCGTGGGTCGGGCCGCGCGCGGCGGGCGTGCCGTGGTGCGGATCGTGGACGGCGATCCGTCGACGTTCAGCGGGCTGGAGGGCGAGATCCGGGCCTGTCGGCGGGGCAACGTGCCGTTCGAGGTGGTGCCCGGGGTGTCCGCGGTGACCGCCGTTCCCGCCTATGCGGGCATGGTGCTGACGCCGGCGGGGGTCGCCGGGGTTCACGTGGTGCACCCCGATCGGGA
>CAYYCE010000445.1:0-3381 GCA_964469635.1 uncultured Kineosporiaceae bacterium | reverse complement strand
AGGGTCTTGACCGGGTGCACCCGAGGGTGTCCCACGGCCCAGTCGGGCAGCACCGGACCCGCCCCGGTCGCGATCATGAGTTGGTCGAAGCCGAGACGCTCGGTCCGGCCGCCGTCCGCCCGCCGTACCTCGCAGGTGCGGGCGGCCAGGTCCAGGGCCACGGCCTCGTGTCCCAGCATCAGATCGATTCCGGCCGATCGATGCTCATCCGCGGTCCGGGCGACGAGGTCGTCCCCGGACCGGACGTCCCCCGCCATCCAGTAGGGAATGCCGCAGGCGCTGTAGGAGGTGTGGCCGCTCGACTCCACCGCGACCACGTCCAGCGACAGGTTGCGCCGTCGGGCGGTGCGCAGTGCCTGGTGGGCCGCTGACATCCCGGCAGCATCGGCTCCGACGACGAGCAGACGTTCGGCCATGGCGCGAGCATGCCACGACCACCCCTGCGACCACCCTGGCCACTCCCCGCCACACCTGGTGGACCGCGCCGATCCGGCGGCGGGACGGGAGGTCCATCCCCGCCCGGATTCCCGCCCGCGGCCGCGGGGGGCAGTGCCAGGATGGGTCGATGTCCGACGGCATCGGCCGCCCTCGCATGACGGCCTCGACCATCCTCGCCTCCCGCGCCCGATTCACCGTCGCGGCGCTGACGATCTCGACCGGATTCAGCTACGTCCTGGAGGCCGAGGATCAGTTCAAGCGCGCGACCTGGTTCGGGCTGCTGTTCGCCGCCCTGACCGGAGCGTGGTTCATCGTCGGCTCGTTCCTGGCGGCCGTGGACACCGTGGGCGTCTGGGCGATGACCGCCCTGATCGGTGCGGCGTCGTTCGCGTTGTGGGGCATCGGGCTGAGCGTGACCCAACCGGCATGGTTGGACGACGTGGGCGACGTCGACGAGCCGCTGACGCGGTTGCGGCTGGTGCTGGCCGTGCTGGTGCTCGTGGGCGCCACGATCGTGCTCGTCCGCGCATCGCGCGCCAAGATCGTCGACCAGGGGCGCGGTCCGGCCGCCGCCCGCCTCGGCGGGATGGCGGTGCTGGTCGTCGGAATCCTGATCGTGGTGCTCACGGCCAAGGCACAGGCCTACTTCGAGCAGGAGGGGGACGGCGGGATCTCGCAGCCGCCGACGGCGGTGCGGTTCTCGCTCCGCTGAGCGCCCCGCGGCAAGCGGTCAGTTGCCGCGGACGAGGGAGCGGCGCAGGTCCGAGTTCAGCTGGGAGATGACGTCCAGCGGGATCTCCTTGGGGCAGGCGTCGGCACAGGCGCCGACGTTGGTGCAGCCCCCGAATCCCTCGTGGTCGTGCTGGGAGAGCATCTTGACCACGCGGGCGTCACGCTCGGGCTGGCCCTGCGGCAGCTCGCCGAGGTGGGTGACCTTGGCACCCAGGAAGAGCATCGCGGCGGCGTTGGGACACGCCGCCACGCAGGCTCCGCACCCGATGCAGGTGGCGGCGTCGAAGGCGCGGTCCGCCTTCACCTTGGGCACCGGGGCCGCGTGGGCCTCGGGGGCGGCACCGGTGTTGACCGAGATGAACCCGCCGGCCTGGATGATGCGGTCGAAGGCGGTGCGGTCGACCACCAGGTCCCGGAGCACCGGGAACGCCTCGGCTCGCCAGGGCTCGATGGTGATCGTGTCGCCGTCGGCGAAGGAACGCATGTGGAGCTGGCAGGTGGTCGTCACCTCGGGCCCGTGGGGCGCGCCGTTGATCACCAGGCCGCACATGCCGCAGATGCCCTCGCGGCAGTCGCTGTCGAAGGCGATCGGCTCCTCGCCCCGCCCCTGAAGGTGCTCGTTGAGCACGTCGAGCATCTCCAGGAACGACATGTCCGGCGACACGTCGTCCTCGGTGTAGGTCACCATCTGGCCCTTGGCGCTCGGGCCGGCCTGGCGCCAGATCTTCAGGGTGATCTTCACTTGTAGCTCCGCTGCTTCATCTCGACGGACTCGTAGACGAGGTCTTCCTTGTGCAGGACCGGCGCGCCGTCCTCACCGCCCCATTCCCAGGCCGCCACGTAGGCGAACTGGTCGTCGTGGCGCAACGCCTCGCCTTCCTCGGTCTGCGACTCCGACCGGAAGTGGCCGCCGCAGGACTCACGCCGGTGCAGGGCGTCGATGCACATCAGCTCACCGAGGTCGATCAGGTCGGCCACCCGCCCGGCCTTCTCGAGCGACTGGTTGACGCCGTCGCCGGTGCCGAGGACCCGCAGGTTGGAGGTGAACTCCTGACGCAGGGTGCGGATGGCCTCGATCGCCTTTCGCAGACCGGGCTCGTTGCGCTCCATGCCGCAGTGGTCCCACATGATCTGGCCGAGCTCACGGTGGAAGGAGTCGACGGTGCGGGTGCCGTTGCAGTTGAGGTAGTGCTCGATGCGGGCCTGCACCGCCTGTTGCGCCTCAGCCACCTCGGGGGCGTCGTGCGCCACCGCGGGGTACGGGCCGTCGGCCAGGTAGTCACGGATCGTGTTGGGCAGCACGAAGTAGCCGTCGGCCAGCCCCTGCATCAGCGCGGAGGCCCCGAGCCGGTTCGCGCCGTGGTCGGAGAAGTTGGCCTCGCCGCAGACGAACAGGCCGGGGACGCTCGACTCCAGGTCGTAGTCGACCCAGAGCCCGCCCATCGTGTAGTGGACCGCCGGGTAGATCCGCATCGGGGTCTCGTACGGGTTCTCGCCGGTGATCCGGGCGTACATGTCGAACAGGTTGCCGTACTTGGCCTCGACGGCCGGCCGGCCCATGCGCTTGATCGCGTCGGTGAAGTCGAGGTACACCCCGAGACCGCCAGGGCCGACGCCCTTCTCGGCATCGCACTGATACTTCGCGGCTCGCGAGGCGATATCGCGCGGCACCAGGTTGCCGAAGGAGGGGTAGATCCGCTCGAGGTAGTAGTCGCGGTCCTCCTCGGGGATCAGCCGGGGGTCCTTCTCCCGGTCCTCACGGTTCTTCGGCACCCAGATCCGGCCGTCGTTGCGCAACGACTCGCTCATCAGGGTCAGCTTGCTCTGGTGTTCGCCCGAGACGGGGATGCAGGTCGGGTGGATCTGGGTGTAGCAGGGGTTGCCGAAGTAGGCGCCTTTGCGGTGGGCCCGCCACGTGGCGGTCACGTTGCAGCCCTTGGCGTTGGTCGACAGGAAGAACACGTTGCCGTACCCACCGGATGCCAGAACGACGGCGTCCGCCAGGTGGGTCTCGATCTCGCCGGAGACCATGTCGCGGACGACGATGCCGCGGGCCCGCCCGTCGACCACGATCAGTTCGAGCATCTCGTGCCGGGTGAACATCTCGACGCCGCCGGCCGCGATCTGGCGCTCGAGGGCCTGGTAGGCGCCGATCAGCAGCTGCTGGCCGGTCTGGCCGCGGGCGTAGAACGTGCGCGAGACCTGCACGCC
>CAYYCE010000444.1:0-3386 GCA_964469635.1 uncultured Kineosporiaceae bacterium | reverse complement strand
CGGACCTGACCGGGTTGGCGAGGCGCCTGCCCGCGCCAACCTCTCGGACCTGCATATAGGCCGCGGCCGCGTGGGACGCAAGCACCCGGCCGTCCGGTTTGCGGCTCCGGAGCCTCAAAGGTGAAGACGGAACCGCAGGAACCCGCCGACGAGCGCGACCAGGGACGGTCCGAGCCACCCCCACACCCGGTCGGAGCCGCGCGTCGGGTGCCGCGGGCCGGGTGGCCGGTCGGTGAGTCCCACGAGTGGTGATCGTAGGTGGGGGATGATCCAGGGGTGAGATCCGGACCGGTCGGGGATGTCGGGCCCCCCCGAGGCGGGGGCCGGGTGGTGCTGGCCGCCACCCCCATCGGCGAGGTGGACGACGCCCCGCCGCGGCTGCGCCGACTGCTGGAGGGCGCCGACCTGATCGCGGCCGAGGACACCCGGCGACTGCGGCGGCTGACGGCGGCCCTGGGGATCACGCCGTCCGGGCGCGTCGTCAGCTACCACGAGCACAACGAGGCCGAGCGCTCCGGCGAACTGATCGAGGCGGCGCGGGGCGGGGCCACGGTCCTCGTGGTGAGCGACGCCGGCATGCCGAGCGTCTCCGACCCGGGACTGCGAGTGGTGCGCGCGGCGGCCGAGGCCGGGATCGCGGTGACGGCGGTGCCCGGCCCCTCGGCGGTGCTCACCGCGCTGGCGCTGTCCGGGCTGGCCACCGACCGGTTCTGCTTCGAGGGGTTCCTGCCCCGTCGCGAGGGGCAGCGTCGGCGGGCGCTCGCGGCGCTGACCGACGAGCGACGCACCATGGTCTTCTTCGAGGCGCCGCACCGGGCGGGCGCCACCCTGGCCGCGATGGCGGCGGAGTTCGGTCCCGACCGACCCGCCGCCGCCTGCCGGGAGCTGACCAAGACCTACGAGGAGGTGCGGCGGGGCCCGCTGGCCGAGCTGGCCGACTGGGCGTCCTCAGGCCGGGTGCTGGGCGAACTGACGCTCGTCGTGGCGGGCCGGCCGCCGCGCGCGGCGGCGGCCGGGGCGAGCGAGGTGGGGGAGCTGATCGCGCAGGTCCGCCGGCAGACCGAGGCCGGCCGGCGGCTCAAGGACGCGGTGGCGGACGTGGCGGCCCGCGCCGGCGTGGGCAAGCGCGACCTCTACGACGCCGTCGTCAAGGACTCCGAGGGTTGAGCCTCAGAAGAATCGGTGCCAGAAGATCGGTGCCTCAGAAGATCGGTGCTGGGATCGCGGCGACGTCGGTGCGCAGGGCGCGCCACAGCTCGCCGCCGGCCCCCGGGCGATGCTCGCTCACCAGGCCCGCCCGGGTCATGGCCGCCAGATTCGCCGAGCCCAGCCACGCCGCCCCGAGCACGGCGACGTCGAGGGCGAGATCCGGGGCGAGGTCGGGATCCCCGTCCGCCCGCTCGAGACGGGCCTGGCCGCCGCGGACGGCGAGGTGCCATCGCCCGGCGTTGTCCGGCAGCACGGCGTCGGTCACCTCGAGCACGACGTCGCAGTCGGCGGAGTAGCCCCGTGCGGCGAAGGCGGCCGGCAGGTCGACCAGCCGCAGCCACAGATTGTCGCCGGCATCGCCCGAGTCGGCCCCCCGCGGTCCGCGGACCCAGTGCCACAGCGGGTCGTCGTCGCCGACGAGCGAGACGGTGGTCGAGGCGATCAGGTCGAGGTCGACCAGGCGGCGCAGCAGGGCGAGCCGCTCGGCGGGCTGCCCGCCGAGGAAGGACACCGCGGCCCGCCCGGCGGGCCGGCCGTCCTGCCAGCGCTGGACCCGGCGCAGCACCGCGACCCCCACGTCGTGTCCGTCGCGGCGGGCGAACAGCACTCGCCTCGGCTCCTGGGCGTCGTGGGCGGTGGCGGGTTCGAGGCAGATCCGTTCGTAGACGCTCGGCTCGAACACCAGGGCACCCACCTGGACGGCGCCGCTCGCCTGATCGACCGCGCGCAGCCGCTCGGCCGTGCCGGGATCGGTGATGGTCGTCAGCTGCGTCTCGACCTCGGCGGCCGCCCCGTCCAGGTCGGGGGCGTGCAGCGAGGTGCCCCGGGCGAGGGTGACGCTACGGCTGGTGACCGCGGCGCCGTACCCGAACCGGCCGTAGATGCCGGGCTCGCTGGCGTGCAGGGCGGAGATCGCCAGGCCCTGGCCCCGGGTCCACTCCAGGTGGTGTCGGACCATGGCCGTCAGCAGTCCACGGCGACGGTGGTCGGGATGCACGCCCACCCAGGTCAGCCCGGCCACGGGCAGCGGGCGGACCGTCGCCCCGGGACCGGGCACGCCGAGGGTGAGCGGGTAGACCCCGTAGATCCCCAGGTAGGCGGCGGCGGCCGCGTCGGGCGGACGGTTCGGGTGGTTCGAGCCGCCCGGATCCGTGACGGCGGCGAACCGCCGGTCCGGTGGGAGGCTGAGCAGCGTCGTCTCCGGGGCCAGCAGGTGGGGGCTCTTGGCCCAGACCAGCGCCTCCAGGGCCAGGAAGGCCTCGTCGTCGGGCCGCTCGACGATCCGGATGACGGGGCGCGCATCGTCCTCGGGCATGGGTCCACCCTGGCCGACGGCGGGCCGTCGGCTCAATGCGGTTTCGGCGGGGTCGCCCGCAGCGGACGGGCCTGGCCCCCGGACGTGGTCACGAAGGAGCGGGTCGGGGAGTCCCTAGACTGCCCGCATGACCCACGTGCTCTCCGCGGTGGCCTGGCCGTACGCCAACGGCCCCCGCCACATCGGCCATGTCGCCGGATTCGGCGTTCCCTCCGACGTGTTCAGCCGGTACATGCGCATGGCGGGTCACGACGTCCTCATGGTCAGCGGCACCGACGAGCACGGCACTCCGATCCAGGTGCAGGCCGAGAAGGAGGGGACCTCGCCCAAGGCGCTCGCCGACCGGTACAACCGCATGATCGTCGAGGATCTGCACGGCCTCGGCCTGGCCTACGACCTGTTCACGCGGACGACGACCGGCAACCACTACGCGGTGGCGCAGGAGCTGTTCCGGGTCTGTCACCGCAACGGCTACATGATCGAGCAGACCACCACGGGCGCGATCTCGCCGTCCACCGGGCGCACCCTGCCCGACCGCTATATCGAGGGCACCTGCCCGATCTGCGGCTACGACGGGGCGCGGGGCGACCAGTGCGACAACTGCGGCAACCAGTTGGACGCCGCAGAGCTGCGCAACCCCCGAAGCCGGATCAACGGCGAGACGCCGGCCTTCGTCGAGACCCAGCATCTCTTCCTCGACCTGCCGGCGCTCGCCGAGACCCTCGGCACCTGGCTGCAGACCCGTACCGATTGGCGCCCCAACGTTCTCAAGTTCTCCCTCAACCTGCTGGACGACGTCCGGCCGCGGGCGATGACCCGGGACATCGACTGGGGCATCCCGATCCCGCTCGACGGCTGGCGC
>CAYYCE010000443.1:0-3393 GCA_964469635.1 uncultured Kineosporiaceae bacterium | reverse complement strand
CGGAGCACTTGCCCACCTTGCGGTCGGCGATCGAGGCCACCCCAGCGGTGGCGAGGACTTCGTCCACGGCGGCCGTGTCGGCGAACAGGCTCGCGGTGTAGCGCAACGTGTCGCGTACCGACAGGTCCTTGAGCAGGCCCCCGGTCTGCATCACTGCGGAGACCAGGCCGCGAGAAATCGCCTGCCGCGGCTCGTGGCCGAGCACCCGGACGGTGCCCGAGGTCGGCCTGGACAGGCCGAGCACCATGTCGATGGTGGTGGTCTTGCCCGCTCCGTTCGGGCCGAGAAACGCGACAATCTCGCCCTGCTCGATGTGCAGGTCGACGCCGCGCACGGCGTGCACCGACCCGAAATCCTTGGTCACCGCGGTCAGGTCGACCGCAGCAGGTGCGCCGGGTGGTGTCCCACCCTGGGCCTGAGGCACTGTGCTGGTGGCTGTCATGGCTGCCATCGTGGTCCCGGCGGCGTCGCGGCCTCTGGTCCGGACATCACGACGCCGCGGTGACAACTGTCACGACCCTCGGGCGCTCACAGCGCGGCAACCCAGCCGCGTTCGACGACCTCGCGGTCGGGCCCGGTGGCCAGCGTCCGGATCGCCCCCGTCCGGGCCGAGTCCCGCGCCGGCCAGGAACTGCTGGGCGAAGGACGGTGTCCATGAAGGCCTTGCGGGTGTCCAGGTACGGGCCAAGGACGTCCTCGCCGACGGGACAGGCCGCGACACAGAGCTTGCAGTCGACGCAGGGCGCGTAGTCCAGCCGGGCCCATCACCCCAATCCGGCGGCGACGGCGACCGTCTTGTGCGCGACAACCCAGATCCGCGAGCGGGGGAAGTTGTCCATTTCCTGCGGGAAGCCGGCGGACGGGTTCAGCGCGCGGTAGCCGGCGTCCTGCAGGGCCTGTGTCACGGCCGGGGCGGCATGGTTGCCTGCTCGTCGGCCTGGTGGTACTCCTGGGTCGCCACACTGCGAGTCGGGGAGCGGGTGTTGCCCGGTTCGTCCGGACCGCGAGGGCTACCGGGCGGCGGGTGCCGGGCAGCGCAGCCTGGACATACTCGAGCCCCGCGAGGTCGGGGTTGTCCAGACTGACCGCGGCCGCGTCGTCCGCGCCGGCCGCCCGGCACAGTTCCCGCAGCCACCCGGCGTCGATCACCGTGGATGTCGCGGTCGGCGTTCCCGCTGCGCGCCGGGACAGGACGGCCTGGACCGAGGGATGAGCGGCGAGCTTGCGAGGGATCGATCGGCCGGACGCGCCGACGCCGCCACCGCCAGTCTGTGCGCGTCCGTCCCCCCACGTGCCATGGGTCGATGATGCGGCAGGCCCAGTCGACACCACCAGCACGCTCACGCCGCGGAGCGGAGCGGCCAAACATTCACGCCGCGGTGCGGTAGCTCGGCAGCGTGGGTGCCGAAGATGTGCTCGGACGGTGGCCAGAGCGGTGCGGCACGGCCTGCTCGATTCCTCATCTCCGACCTACTCGAGGCGAACCCATCTCTGCCTGGGTGTGACCTGCCCGTCACTGGGTAGGGCCATGACGATTTCCCGGGGTTGGCGGTGGAGAGGAACGTGCACAGGCAGGAAGTACATCTGTACCTCCCCGCCGCGCATTCTCATATCCTCCCTTTCCCGCTGTGTGCGCGCTGCCATGACGACCATGAACCCGCCGTTGTAGCTGTAGCTGGATTCCAGAATCGCCTTCGACGCCGAAGACGGATGATATGAGGTCACGGTGAGTACCAGTAGACCGTATTTCCTCGATGGGAGGATGCTCCAGACGCCCTGACTCGTGGTGCACCTCCCTAGGAGTCGCGTGTAGGCGGTGTGGAACAGTCGCCACCCGGACCCGTCGAAGGCGATGTAGCTCTTCGGCCGTCGCCGGTATCTTTCTCCGCCAAGAGGCGTCAGCCTGGACGGATGCATCGCCCACAGGCCGCTGAGCGCGAACTCCAGATCACCTGATGCCATCAGAGTCCACGCCTTCCGAGAACGTGGTCGTCAGACACATCCCCAGAACCCCGGATCACACTCTCCTGGCTCAGGACGGTCAGCGGGGCCGCCAGGGATTGCATCGGCCTGCGTCGTCTCGTCCCGACAACCAGGAGCGTGCTGCGGGCGGGCTCCCCTGGAAAGACAGATGGATGGCTATCCATCGTGATGGTCCCGGAGGCAGGCAGAACCGGACACCGGCCCGCGCAGGAACCGGGTAGACACAGAGAACCTCACAGGCGCAGGCTGCCAGCCCCCAGCGCGGAAGACAATCACGCGGCGCGTGGCCGACGGACCGAGGAACCAACACTGGCAGGCAGCGCACACCGCGGACGGAGGCCCCGGTCGATTCCGCTGCCGACGCGAACCGCTGCGACGCGCCCATCCGCTCGTGCCGCGGAGAGCGCGGCGATAGCGCCACGTCTTAGCGGTCGGTCACCTGCGTGGACTGCGATCTTTCCGGCGGGCGTCTTCCTGAGACCGGTGGGCGAGTCACTCTCGGCAGTGCCTGCCGGCCGCCTGTTCACGCCCGAGCACAGGAGGGCGACGCGGGTGGCACGATGTGGACCATGTACGGGCCGTGGGCTCTCGACGGGAGCGTGACGCAGTGGATGGCCGGGCACCGCTCGCCGTTCCTCACCCACGTCGCCTACTTGTTGATGTACGCCGGCACCCCTGTCCCGCTCCTGGTGGCGCTGCTGGTCGCCGCGGCCCTGGCCGCGCTGCGCCGCGAGTTGGTGCGCCCCGTCGTCGCCGGTGCCATCGCCGCGGCCACCGGCGACGTGATGACGGAGTGGCTCAAGCCCGCGTTCGCGCGGCCACGACCGGGCGCCCACCTCGCCCTCGTGACCGCCTTCGGGTACAGCTTCCCCTCGGCCGCAGCGGCGACCGTATTCGCGGGTGCCGTCGCCGTGATCTGCGCCAGCCGGCGCACCGCGTCATCGCTCCCGCGGGCATGGATCGTCATCCACGCCCTGCTCCTAGGTATCGCACTGCTGGTCGGCGCCGCGGTCATCTACCTGGGGGTCCACTGGCTCTCCGACGTCGTCGCCGGCGCAGTGGAGGGCGGCGTCATCGGCTACGCCGTCGCTCGGGTCGTCACCCTCCAGCGCGCCCACCAACCCAGCTGACACCTCGCGGCACCCGCAGACCCCAGTGGTGCGCCCAATGTCCAGACGTTGCGGCGCACCGCACTCGCCCAGCACCTGGCACTGCCGACCCACCGGCGCTACCTGATCACCTCGGCCCTCGACGTCCCCGCTGAGTGAACACCGAAACCTGGCGAACAACGGTGCGCCGCCGCTGACACCCGCTGGCGTTCTGCCTAGCGCCTCTCCGCTCGCTGCCGTGAACCCTGGATACCCTTACCGGGTACCGACAAGATTCCATGATCACACCGCCCAGCCGCGG
>CAYYCE010000442.1:0-3396 GCA_964469635.1 uncultured Kineosporiaceae bacterium | reverse complement strand
GCCCTCACCGAGGCGTGCGCCGGACGCGGACCGGAAGAGCCGCTGTTCCCTTCGCCGAAGGGCCACGTGCTCCGGGCGAGGAACTGGCGCAGGGACGTGTGGGATCCGGCATGCGAGTCGGCAGGCGTCGAAGGCTTGACGCCGCACTCGGCACGGCACACGGCGGCGACCTTGATGATCGGCAACGGGGTTGACGTGCGGACCGTCGCGTCCGTGCTCGGCCACAGCTCGCCCGTGGTCACGATGTCCGTCTACGGGCACCTGCTCGACGGTGCCCTCGACGATGCAGCAGCCACGATCGAGGCTGCTGTGCCCTCCGTGCGCCCCGCGGCGAAGGTCACGGAGTTACTGAAGGATGCTACAGGGCCCTGACCTGCGGTGATAGGAGTAGGCCCCCCGGGGCTCGAACCCGGAACCAACGGATTAAAAGTCCGCTGCTCTGCCAGTTGAGCTAGAGGCCCTCGTCCGCGAGCCCTGGCGTCCGCCCGCAGCCTGCCCAGTATGACCGACTCGGGGCGTCCGCCACCGGGGGGCCGTCATGGACTCGCCGTGGCAGGGTGGAGGGTGTGCTGACGTCGCGCCGGTCTCTCTGCGTCGGCGTCGCCGCCGGGGCGGCCGCCGTCTTCGCCGTCTCCGGTTGCGGGGCCGCGTCCGGCACCGCGTCCGGCACTGGCACCGGTCACGCCTTGCCGTCCGAGCTCGCGTCGTCCTCCGCGGCAAGTCCGAGTGCGTCCACCGGCCCCAGTCGGGGCGGGAGCCCCGCCCCCAGCCAGTCCGCCCAGCAGGACGACCGCGCCCGCTGCACCGCCGCCGTCCTCGCGAGCCTGACCACCAACCAGCGAGCCGGACAGGTCCTCATGGTCGGCGTCCGCGCCGGCTCGGCGGCCAGCGTGGTCAAGACCGTCAAGGGCTACCAGGTCGGCGGGGTCTTCCTCCGCGGACGCAGCAGCATCTCCGCCGCGGCCCTTCGCACCCAGGTGAACGCCGTCCAGGCCGCCTCGCGCGCGGCCGTCGGCCTGCCCGTCCACGTCGCCACCGATCAGGAGGGCGGCGCGGTCCAGGTCCTCTCGGGCGCAGGCTTCCCCCGGCTGCCGTCCGCGCTCACCCAGGGAACCTGGAACCGCTCCAGGCTCGCGGCCGCCACAACCGCCTCGGCCGAGGCGTTGCGCTCGGCAGGCATCACCCTCGACCTCGCCCCGGTCGCGGACACCGTCAGTGCCGCCGACGCCTCGCACAACCCCCCCGTGGGGCGCTACGGCCGCGAGTACGCCCACACCCCGGACGCCGTCGCCGCCGACATCGACACCGTCGTCACGGCGATGCAGGGCGCCGGGGTCGGCGCCACCGCGAAGCACTTCCCCGGCCTGGGCCGGGTCCGCGTCAACACCGACACCGGCACCGGCGCCACGGACAAGGCGACGACGCCCACCGACCCCAACCTCCGACCCTTCCGGGCCGCCGTCGACGCCGGCGTGCGCGCGGTCATGGTCTCCTCGGCGAGCTACCCGCAGCTGGACGCCGATCACCTGGCGGCCTTCTCCCCGGCGATCATCACCGGCCTGCTGCGCGGGGACCTCGGCTACACCGGGTTGATCATGTCCGACGATCTGGGGTCCGCCAGGGCCGTCGCCGCCGTCCCCGTCGGTCGGCGCGCCGTCCGGTTCATCGCGGCCGGCGGCGACCTGGTGCTCACGATCAACGCCGCCCAGACCCGGGCGATGCGCAAGGCACTGCTCGAGCAGGTGGCCGCCTCGCCGACCTTCCGTCGGCGCCTCGACGCCGCCGCCGGCCACGTGATCGCCAGCAAGATCGACTCCGGGATGATCCACTGCTGAACCCCGGCCCGCCGCCCGCGGCCGGGCCACCGATCCGTATCCCCGCAGGTCCAACCCCTATCGTGGGGGCCATGAAGGCTCTCGAGCGCAAGCTGGCGTCGATCTCCCACGGCACCTACACTCCGGACGACTTCGTGATGGCGGACGCCAAGGACGCCGACATGGCCTTCGGGGTCCAGGCCCCGTGGACGGCACCGGGCCCGCCGGCCGACCCCGCCCGCCCGGCGTTCCGCAGCCGCCCCGAGTACCTGCAGCACATGATCGACGAGATCAAGGCCGACGCGGTCGACATCATGTTGACCTCTGCCTCCAACGGCGAACGGCTCACCCTGGACGGCCTGTTCGACGGCAGTCCGGTCACCCTCGCCGTCCGGGCCAACGACACCACCGACATCTGGAATCCCCGCGGCGGCGCCTACGCCACCCGGTGCTCCCGGCCGTTCCGGACGGCGAGCCTCGAACGGGTCCGCGAGTTCTGCAGCCTGGTGCTCTACTCGGTCACCTTCAACAACGACCTCGACCACGACCTGGCCACCCTCGAGGCCTACGCCGCCTTCCGCGCGGAGGCGCACGAGGTCGGCCTGCGCCACTTCCTCGAGGTGTTCAATCCCAACGCCCCGGTCGACCTTGCCCCGGCCGACGTCGGTGCCTTCGTCAACGACCACATCATCCGGCTGCTGGCGGGCATCACCCAGGCCGAGCGGCCGCTGTTCCTCAAGATGGCCTACAACGGTGCGGACTCGTTGCGAGAGTTGGTCTCCCACGACCCGTCGCTGGTGGTCGGCATCCTCGGCGGATCGTCCGGCACCACCCGCGACACCCTGGAGCTGCTCTCCCAGGTCGAGCAGCACGGGGCCCGGGTGTCCCTGTTCGGCCGCAAGGTACAGCGCGCGGAGTCCCAGCTCGACCTGCTGGCCACGATGCGCTCGGTGCTGCGGCGCGAGGTGGGTCCCGAGCAGGGCGTGCGGTCCTACCACCAGGCGCTGGCCGCCAAGGCGATCCCGCCGGCCCGTCCGCTCGAGGAGGACCTGCGGATCACCGAACCCGTTCTCGCCGAAGGGTGATCGCATGCGTTCCGGGGTGCTGTGCGCCGGCACCATCGTGGTCGACGTGGGCAAGGTCGTCGACCACTACCCCGAGCGGGAACGCATCGCCCTCATCGATTCGATCTCGCTGAGCACCGGGGGACCGGCGGTCAACCTGGCCGTCGACCTGATCCGGTTGGGGGCCCCCTTCCCCACCGCGATCGCCGGCGTGGTGGGCCAGGACACCCACGCCGACTTCCTGGTCGAGACCCTCGGCCGCGCGGGGGTCGACATCACCGGCATCCGCCGCAGCGCCGAGGCGGCCACCTCGTTCACCGACGCCATGGTGGTCCGGGACGGCGGGTCGCGGACGTTCTTCCACCACATCGGCGCCAACGGCCTGTTCTCGCCCGCGGACGTCGACCTGGCCTCCTCCACGGCCCGGATCCTGCACGTGGGAGCGCCCGGGCTGCACACCCTGATGGACGATGCGGCCTCCGGTGACGGCGCGGCGAACGGCTGGGCACGGCGATCGA
>CAYYCE010000441.1:0-3401 GCA_964469635.1 uncultured Kineosporiaceae bacterium | reverse complement strand
GTGCCGAAGCCGTGAAGTCCTTCGACCAGGACCTGCGCCTGTCCCGCGCGGGCGGGGACATCCAGTGGGCCAACGCCCACAAACCCGCCGACCTGCTCTCCGTCGGCGACACCGGCTCCCAAGCCGTCACCATCGCCAAGGACCTGCTCCACCTGGCCGACATCAAGATCCTGCACGGCCAGGACCACGGCGTCGCCACCGAGCTCGAGGACCTGCTCGGGCTGGGCCCGATCGCCCGCGACGTCGTCACCCGCTGGGCCATGCAGGGCAAAGGCCGCGCCCTGTGGTGCGTGGGGGAGCAGCAGTACAAGGTCGCCACCGTGCTGCACCCGCTCGAGGCGCAACTGACGTTCACCAACGACGCCATCGCCGGCGCCCTATGACTGTTCGCGCGATTTCTGACGGTTTCTCGGCGAACTTGCACCCATTCGGTGGGTTGGCGGGGTGTCGGTCCTCATGTTCGCCGAATTGCCTGGCCGTTGCCAACCGGGCAGGGGTGTCCGATGTTGCGGTGGACGGGGGCGGCGCCTTCGGGGCTGACGGCGGAGGATCAGCCGTTGCGAAGCTCCAGCGCGGGCGAACGAAGTCGCCCGCAGCGTGGTCCGCCGCGCTCGTCGGTGAGGTCGACTGTGGCGATGACGTGTTGGCTCGGCGGTTCGGCCGATACCAGCGGTTCGAGGTCGTGGAGCATCAGCTTGGCGCGGCGGAACATCGTGAATGCGCCGTCGTCGCCGACGTCGCCCCAAGTCAGATAGACGAATCGTTCTCCGCGGCGGCCTTGCACTGTCGGCCCTCGGAAGTCGATGCCCGAGTCGCGTTCGAGGACGTGGATCTCCGTCTCCCAGACCGCGGCCTGGCTGTCGCCGGGAACCAGTTCAACGGGCTCTGGGCCGTGCTGGATGCCGACATGGACGTTGCGGCACGGGCGGCCCTCGAGGTGCCAGGACCGGCCGGGGAGGTGGTGTCCACGGATCTCGAGCAGCACACGGCCATGATGCCAGGGCGAGCCGGTTGCGACCCCGACACCTCAGGTTGGGGGTGTGTCCTCGCCGACTCGCAGGTCTGGGTGCTCGATGGTGAGGTAGCGGGTTGCTCCGGCGACGCTGAGGCCGAACAGGTCGCAGAGACGCCGTATGTCTCCTCCGGTGGCGTGGATCTCGTGCAGGATCCGGTCCTCGCGCAGGACCTGGGGGCGCAGCGCGCTGTTCTTCCAGGGGAAGGAGTGACCACCGGGAACGAGCCGGGGTGCGGTGCGTCGGTTGATCAGCAAGTACGGGTTGAGGCTGGCCGGCCAGGTGGTGTTGCGGTGGTCGAGCCAGGCGGCGAGCCGGGTCCGCACGGGCGCACCGAGCGGAATGTCCCGGCTACCGACGCGCAGCCGTCCATCGACGATGTCGGTCAGCCTCAGCTCGCGGACCTGCTTGCCGGTCAGGGCGTGGAAGGCGACCAGTGCGACTGCCAGCGCGACCGCAGGGTTGGGGTTGTTCAGCTCGGCGCGGATCAGGGCGGTGTCCAGCGGCAGCGGGATGTTCGTGGCGACCGGGGTGAGGGCGATGCCTCGCGTGGGGTCGGCGAACACGAGCCGGCGTCCCTTGAGGATCTTGAACAGGGATTTCAACCCGTTCTCGGCGAAGTGACGATGGCTGGTCCCTCGCGGCAATGCGGCCAGAGCCGTGAGGATGTCGCCCTTGGTGATCTCGGCGAAGGACTGGTGTCCGGCCTCAGCCCAGGCCTGCACCACAGGCGCAAGGCCGCGGATGTGCAGCTCGACGGTGGCTGGGTCGCGTGGGACCTGGCGGGGCGAATGGCGCGAGCCGCCGAGCATGACCTGCAGCCACAGGCGCAGGTGCCGTTCCATCTCGTGCGGCAGGGCGGCGTCAGCGATGAACGTCGCGGTGAAGTACTTCTCCACCCGGGTCGGGACGTCCTCGATGAGCAGACTGGCCTCGGCCAGGACGTCGATGGTGGAGGAGATCGTGCCGTCGTAGCGGCGCAACGCCACGATGTCACTGGCCCGGATCTTGGCGGTCGGTGTGGGCCGCACGGCCTGCAGCATCCGCAGGGTCCGCATCACCGTGTTGCGCTGTCGCACGCTCCAGCCGTAGCGGTGGGCATGGTCGGCCACGATGGCGGCGCAGTAGCGGGTCAGGTCACTGTCCTGGACCAGGGCGCGCTGGCGCAACGCCTCAGGGTCAGGCGCCATGTCGAACAGGGTCAGCTGCTCCCGAGCGTTCTCGTCGAACCCGGTGCCGGGCCGGTAGGGCAGCTGGTTCTTGTTCTTGCGCGACCAGCGGCCGGTCCAGGTGACGTAGCCGGGCATCGGGGTGACGCGCCGCTTGAACACCATGTTGGCGAAGAACAGCTGCTGACCGTGTCGGTTCGCACCGGCTACGTCAGGGGCGCGCCCCGGTCTCTGTTCGCGTCGGGCGTTCTCAAGGCAGAGGCGACAGGCCCGGGTGTCACTGACGTGCGTGAGACGGCCGCAGTGTGCGCAAGTTCCCTTGGGGTAGTGGGTTTCCCACCACCTGCACGACCAGCAGGTCCAGTTGTAGCGCGGGTACACGCCCCAGGCCAGACAGCCCCGGCAGGAGCCGACGTGTTCGGGGCTGCGGGGATGACAGCGGCCGCACATGCCCTGGCTGAAGTAGTCCTGGTCGCTGCCGCAGCGCACGCAAGCAGGGGCTGCGAACGGGCCGCCGGGAAGGCACTCGTAGCAGACGTCGACCCGGGGACTGGTCCATGCGACACGGTTGAGCTGACAGCGGTTGCACTTCGGCGGCAGCCGCAGCGGCGCGTTGGGTCCCGGTCCCGGCATGCCCTCGTGCCTTGTCTCGCTCGCTGTTCAACCCAACCAGTCCAGCCCGCTCACAGCGGCGGCCTCGAACGCGACGTCCCCAGTCGTGGCGGCACCGTGGGCGTGCGAGGATCGGCTCCACCCTCACCGTGCGGGTGTCCGGCGTGGTCCTGGCCGTTGGCGGCCTCGGCGCTGCGGGAACGACGAGCGGCGACCTTCTCCGGCTCGAGGCTCATCAGGTCGTTCATCGTGCACCCGAGCACCGAGCACAGCACGTCCAGGTCGTCCAGCCGCATGGTGATCGGGGTACCGGCCCACCACGAGGACATCTTCCCCGCGGAGATCTCCAGCCCGGCCTCGGCGAGCATCCGTCGCAGCTCGGCCGACTTCCAGATCCCTCGTTCGGCGGCGCGCAGCCGCAGGTTCCACTGCATCTGCTTCCTCTCTTCCATCGGGCCTTCGGTGGGGCGCTCGGCGGGTTGTTCGTGCGGGTCGTCGATTGGGTTGTCGGTCGGGTCAAGGTGTTCCCGGGCCGGAGAGTCGTCGCTGCCCGAACCGGTCCTCGAGTCGCTCGTTGGCCTGACCCCAGGCTCGTTCGATGTGGTCG
>CAYYCE010000440.1:0-3417 GCA_964469635.1 uncultured Kineosporiaceae bacterium | reverse complement strand
TCCGCCTCGATCCCCTCGTCGTCGGGCAGCGGGCCGCGACCGGGCAACTCGCGGCTCCTGCGTCACTCCGCCGTTCCCGCCCACTCGGCCGTGGTCCTCTCGAGCGTCGTGGGCGGGATTGCTAGGGGGAGGTCGGGGGTGCTGTCGTTGCAGGCGGGGAGCCGGGGCGCGTCTCCTCCCACCCTTGCCCTGGGGCACCCGCCACCTCGGCCCTCGCGATGGCCGCCGACCGCTCGTCGTCCAGCGCCATGTCCCGGTAGCGCACCATCGTGAAGCTGCCCTCGTGGGAGACCACCCGTGCCGGGATGCCCACGGCCACGGCGGCCGCCGCCAGGTGGCGCAGCAGCACACCGTTGGCGCCCACGACGGCGTCCGATCCCACCGTCAGCCGGCCCGCCACGACGGCACCGGGGCCCAGCCAGACCCGGTCACCGAGGACCGGGGTCTGCGAGTCGCCCGAATCGGGTTCGCGCTCGCCGCGACCCAGGGTCACCCCCTGCGAGACGGTGCAGTTGCGACCCATCCGCACCGCTCCGATCACGATGCCGCCCTCGTGCGGGAAGAACAGCCCGGGGCCGATGTGAGCCATCGGGTCGACCTGGATGCCGCAGGCGTTGCGGATCACTCGTTGGGTGATGAAGCTGAGGATCTCGAGCAGCGACCGGAGCGGACGCCAGCGCACCCGGGTCAGCGCGGCGTGGGAGAGGCGATGGTTCACCACCGTCCACACCCGCGGTGACAGGGTCAGTCGGAGCGCGCCCTCGATGCCCGACTGCCCGGCCCGCTGGGATGCGAAGACGTACCGGTCGACGTCCTGACGGATCGCATCCACCAGGCTCGCGCCCTCGCAGACACACGTGAACGACACCGGCTCCTCCTTCGTGGCGTTCAGGACCGGTGTGAGTCGATCTCGGGGATCGCCTCGACGAGGTCGGGGGCCGAGTGCAGGTACCGGGTGGCGCGTCGCTTCTGGTCGATGTCGCCGAAGACGCGCTCCACCTGCTCGTCCGTGAGCCCGGTGGCGGCGGCCACCTCGGGAACGGGCACGGCGTTGTTCTTGCCGAACAGGCACAGGTCCATGCGCTCGTGCGGCAGCGAGAAGTAGAACTCCTCCTGCGACTGCGGTAGCGAGTAGGTGTCCGTGGTGGACGGCCGCGTCCGGACCTCCTCGGGCACGCCCAAGTGCTCCGCGAGGGCGTAGACCTGCGACTTGTACAGGTGGGCGATGGGCTTCACGTCCGCCGAGCCGTCGCCGAGCTTGACGAAGAAGCCCTGGTCGTACTCGAGCCGGTTCGGCGTTCCGGACACCACATAGTTCAATCGGTCGGCGTGATAGTACTCGAGCATCTTGCGGACCCGCTGCTTGAAGTTGGTCGCGGCGACGATCCCCAGGTAGGCGTCGCGGGTGAGCCGGTACTTGGTCTGGACGCCGTCCGGTGACATGACCACGACCGAGTAGACCCGTAGCCCCTCGGAGTCGCCGACGGCGGGCAGCACGATCTTGGAGCGCCAGCCGGGGCCGTACTCGGGACAGACCAGACGGATGGCGTCGTCGCGGCGGTCGTAGCAGCCCGCGGCCTCCAGGATCGCGGTGATGTCCTCGAGCCGGGACTCGATGCCGAGTGAGTCGGCCACCGATCTGCTCAGCTCGAGGGTCTGCGAGGAGGAGTCCCGCTCCGGCAGATGCAGCCCGAACACCCGCTCGGGGCCGAGGGCGGCCACGCAGACCGCCGCCACGACGCTCGAGTCGATGCCGCCGGACAGCGCGACCACGACGCCGCGTCGCTTGGTGCGGGCGAGGTGGTCGGTCACCGCGGCCGTGATCCGCTTGGTCTCCTGGGCCGGGTCGATGTCGAGGCTCTGGGGCCCGAACGGGGAGGTCCAGGTGGTCATCGCGTGCTCCTGTCGTGTGGGACCAGATCGACGGCGACGGACGGCGTCCCCGCCGGGTGGGTATGGGCTGCGCCGCCACGCGAGAGGAGATCGGCGTGCAGGAGTTGGGTCGAGACCACGGCCAGGATGCGCATGTTGTCGGTGTTGCTCATCCGCTCACCACCGGTTCGGGTGCATTTGGCCACCAGGCCCGCCACCAGGGTGGGATCGAAGACCCCGGCGGCCCGCACGGCGTCGGGCGAGGTGACGTGGTCGAACCAGTCCTGCCGGGTGTCGGCGAAGAAGCTCGCGGCGTCCGGTGCCCGGTAGGGCTGCTTGGGCCGGTTCAGGATGGCCTCCGGCACCAGGTCGGCGAAGGCCCGCTTGAGGATGTGTTTCTCGTCGAGCCCGAAGAGCTTCTGCCACGGGGGCAGGGCGTTCGCCAACTGGACCACATCGCGGTCGAGGAACGGGAACCGGCCCTCGACGCCGTGGGCCATGGCCATCCGGTCCCCCTGCGAGGACAGGATGTAGCCGGGCAGCAGCGTGGTCGCCTCGAGCCACTGGGCCCGCGACAGTGGGTCCCAGGCCTCGCTGCCCGGGGGCATCGACGCCACCAGGTCGAGGCCGTCCGCCTGGGCGATCGATTCCCTCAGCTCCGCGGTGAGCAGCCGCTGGAGGACGGCCGTGGAGTCCCAGCGTGGCCGGTGCGACAGCGCCGGATCCGCGGGGTCCAGGTTGCGGCCGAAGAAGCTGCGCGCGAAGGCCGGCGCGGCGCCGGGGGAGCGCGCCATCCACGGGTAGAGCAGGCCGGCGGCCCGATACCGCCCGGCCGAGGCCGGGTCGCGGGCCCAGAACTGCCGCACCCGGGCCTCCCGGAACAGGTCGTAGCCGGCGAGCATCTCGTCGGCGCCCTCGCCGGTGACCACAACCTTGTGGCCGGACTCGGCGACGAGCCGGGCCAGCAGGAACAGCGGGGCCGGCGCGGCGCGCAGGATTGGCGTCTCGGTGTGGGCGACCACCTGCGGGAAGACGGCGCCGATGTCCGCGGGCGAGATCACGACGTCCCGGTGGCGGCTGCCCAGGGTCGCCGCCATCTCCTTCTGGTAGGGCCCCTCGTCGTACTCGGGGTCGGAGAACCGCAGCGAGTAGGTGTCCACCGGGGAATCGGTGTACCGGGTGATGACGGCCGCGGTCACGGCCGAGTCGATGCCGCCGGACAGGTAGGCCCCGACCGGGACGTCGCTGCGCAGGAACCGCAGCCGGGTCGCCTCGATCACCCGCTCCCGCAGGGCCGCGGTGTTCTCCTCGAGGTCCTGGCGTTGCTCCCGGCCGCGCTCGGGGAAGGCCATCGACCAGTACGGCTCGCTGGAGAACCCCCTCGCGTCGAGGACCGCGACGTGGCCGGGCGGAAGTTGCCCGACCCCCCGGAAGGCGGTGCGGGGAGCGATCGGCGACCAGTACGTGAAGGTCTGTTCCAGGCCCGCCGGATCGAAGCCGCGCTCCACCGCCGGGTCGGCGAACAGCGCCTTGACCTCCGAGGCG
>CAYYCE010000439.1:0-3425 GCA_964469635.1 uncultured Kineosporiaceae bacterium | reverse complement strand
TGCGTCGAACCGGATCGGGCGGGGCGTCGTAGTCCAGGACATGACACAACCCGCCCAGCTCGCCGTCGGCCATGCGCCGCATCAGCCGGGGCAGCTGTATGAACGGACTGTGCCCGGTGATCAGTTCATCGAAGACCGGATCCTTCAGCAGGCCGAGCGCGACGGCCATCCGGTCCGCGTGGCTGCGCCGGGCGCGCCGGGCCGCGGCGACGGCTCCGACCTGGCTCGAGCGGATGCTCAGCCGCCGGGCGTGGAAGGCGGCCCCGAGGCCCACGCCCACCTCGCGGTCGCCGTACCACGACAGCTCGATCAGCTCGCCCTCGTCACCGAGCAGCTCCAGCCCGCGCTGCAGCCCCTCGGCCGAGGCCGAGCAGTGCAGCACCAGATCACAGCCGGCGGCGGCCTCGGGCGGGCTCGTGAACACCACCCCGAGCCGCCGCGCGACGTCGCGGCGGGCCGGGTCGACGTCGAGCAGTTCGAGACGGTCGAGCGGGAAGGTGGCCAGCACGGTGGCGAGGGCGCAGCCGACCATGCCCGCCCCGATCACGGCGACGCGGTCGCCCAGGCGCGGCGCGGCGTCCCAGACGGCGTTGACCGCCGTCTCGACGGTGCCCGCGAGGACTGCGCGCGCCGCGGGCACGCCGTCCGGCACCACGGCCACGGCCCCGGCCGGGACGACATAGCGGTCCTGGTGGGGATGCAGACAGAACACGGTGCGGCCCAACAGGTCTCGGCCCTCCTGCGCGCCGTGCCCGGTCGTCGCGGCGGCCGCCGCCGCACCGACGGCCTCCACCCGGCCCACCGACAGGTAGCCGTACTTCACCGGGCCGGGCGGCGCACCCTCCTGGAACGGCGCGCGCATCAGGTCCCGGACCGGGGCGGGCACCTCGCCGCGGTGCACCAGCAACTCGGTTCCGCGGCTGATGCCCGAGTGCAGCGTGCGCACCAGCACCTGCCCGGGGCCGGGGGAGGCCAGGGGGTGCGTCCGCAGCTCGCCGACCCCCGGGCCGAGGGTCCAGTAGGCCGTGGCGACCGGGGCCGACGACCGGGGTGCCGGGTCCGTCATGGTCGGCCAGCCTACGGTGGGGCGTGGAGGTGGCGGGCGTGAGCGCGACGGGAACGGCCGGACGCGATGCGGCGGCCGGTGGGCTGGCCGCCGGCTTCGTGTGCCTGGTCGCGGCCGCCGTCGTCGTCCGGACGCAGGAGGGGCCCGCGGGCGGGATTCCCGCGGGCCTGGCCGCGGGCCTGGGCGCCGTCCTCGGCCTGAGCATCGTCGGCGCGGCCGGGGTCTCGTTGCTGCGCCGCCACGACCGCTGGAGCGGGCCGGCCGACCGCGTCACGCTGGGGCGGGCGGTGCTGGCCGCGGGCTGCGCCGTCCTCGCCGTGCCCGTCGTGACCGGCGTGACCACCCCGCGCGGCTGGGCGCTGGTGGCGCTGCTGGTCCCGGCGCTCGCCCTCGACGCGGTCGACGGCGCGGTGGCGCGCCGGACCGGGACGGCGACCGCGGCCGGCGGCCGGCTCGACGGCGAGATGGACGCCGCGCTGCTGCTGGTGGCCTCGCTGGCGGCCAGTCGCTCCGTGGGGGTCTGGGTGCTGGCGATCGGGTTGATGCGGTACGCCTTCTTCGCGGCCGGGGCGGTCCGCCCCGCGCTGCGGGGGCGGCTCGCCTACAGCCGGTTCCGGCGGCAGGTGGCCGGCGTCCAGGGTGGGATGCTGGCGACCGCCCTGGCTCCCGTGGTGCCGGTGGCGGGCGCGCGGACCTGCGCCGGGGTGGCGCTGGTGCTGTTGACGATCTCGTTCGGCCGCGACGTCGTGCATCTCGAGCGACGGCATCGCCGGGGCGATGCCGGGGGCGCGGACGCGTTGCCTGGAACGGCGGGCACGTCTTGAATGTCGGTCGTCGAGGTATCGCCGTGAGGTACCGGCAAGGGGTCGGCGTGAGCGAGACCGGTCGAAGGAGGACGTGCCATGTCGGAGTCCATGCGTCGGGTGGTGGTCCGCGTCGACGGGATCGAGGTGGTCGAGGCACCGGTGCCGGCCCCCGGGCCGGGCCAGGTACAGGTGCGGTCGGTGGTCACGGGGGTCTGCGGGTCGGACACGCATGCGGCGCACGGGCGGCACCCGTTCATCCCGCTCCCCTATCATCCGGGCCACGAGGCGGTGGGGGTGGTGAGCGCGCTCGGGGACGGCGTCGGCTCGCCGGCCGTGGGGGACCGGGTGACCGTTGAGCCCGACCTGCCGTGCTGGGCGTGCAAGATGTGCACCTCGGGCCGGGAGAACCTCTGCGAGCACCTGCGGTTCTTCGGCTGCGGCTGGGAGCAGGGCGGGATGGCGGACTACTTCACGGTGGCCGCGGACCGGTTGCACGTGATCCCGGACGAGCTGGACGACCGGACGGCCGCGCTGATCGAGCCGCTGTCCACGCCGGTGCACGCGGTGCGGATCGCCGGGGACGTGACCGGCAGGGCCGTGGTGATCCTGGGTGCGGGCACCATCGGGTTGCTGGTGCTGGCGGTGGTCCGGGCACACGGTGCGAAGCGGGTCGTGGTCACCGACGTGCTCGAGGCCAAGCGGGAGCGGGCGCTGCGGCTGGGCGCCGACGTGGTGGTGGACGCTTCGGCCGCCGACGCGCTCGAACAGGCGCGTTCCGGGCTGGGCGAGAGCGCGGACGTCGTGTTCGACTGCGTCGCGATCGAGCCCACCGTGCGGCAGGCCATCGGGATGGCCAGCAAGGGCGGCACCGTCGTGATCGTGGGCGTGCCCGCCTCGGACGTGTCGGTGCCGCTGGCGATCGTGCAGGACCACCAGATCCGGATCCAGGGCAGCGCGACCTATCTGCCCGCCGACTACGCCGAGTCCATCGACCTGCTGCGACGGGGCGCCGTGCGCGCCGCCGACATCGTCACCGCCGTCCACCCGGTCGCCGAGGTCGCCCAGGCCTTCGACGACTCCGTCAGCGGTCACCACATCAAGGTGCTCGTCGCCATCGACCCGTCCTTCGCCTGAGACCCGGGATCGAGAACGCCCGTGGGACGGCCGGATCCACCGGCCGTCCCACGGAATGTCACGCCTCAGCGGGCGATCGCGCTCATCACCTCGGCCTCGCTGACCTGTTTGGTGCAGAAGAACCAGTCCTCGCACTCCACGCCCTCGTCGGTGCCGGCCATGCGGTCCTTGGCGGTGCCGCAGGAGCCCGCGGGAGGCACGATCACGGGCTCGCCGGGCACCCAATCGGCCGGGGTGGCGACGTCGAGGGCGTCGGCGGTCTGCAGGGCGATCACGACGCGGCGGAGCTCGGCGAAGTTGCGGCCCAGGCTCAGCGGGTAGTAGATGATCGTGCGGATCCTGCCCTCGGGGTCGACCACGAAGACCGCGCGCACGGCCTTGGTGCTGTCCTCGCCGGGCATGATCATCCCGTACTTCTT
>CAYYCE010000438.1:0-3429 GCA_964469635.1 uncultured Kineosporiaceae bacterium | reverse complement strand
GTGGCAACAGCGGGGCGACGCTGTTTGATGGCTGCTACACCACCAGCGCGAACAAGCACCTGGCCTTCCGTAACGGCGATGTCCAGAGCGCCGGAATGACGATCACGGTACGGGGCCACATCTTCGGCCCGGCCGGGGGTGCCATCTGTGACCATGCTGATACGGGGGTGTCACACTTCGTGTGGACCGGCAACACGGACCTGAATGGGGTCGCCGTAGACCTCCCCTGACGTAAGGGGGGCGCCGTGACCACCTACACCGGTTTCGGCACCTCGGATCCCGGTAGCGTCTGGGGTGGGCCCGACAGCTCCAGCGTCTCCCTGGGGACAGCGTTCAAGGTCACCAGCACGGGGCTGTACCTGACGAAGTTCCGGGTCTGGTGGCAGGCCGGGCATACCCCGGTTGTCGACCTGAGTCTCGGCCTCTTCGACTCTGGCGCAACGGGTGCGGCCCCCCCGGTGATCACCGGCACCACGGGGACGCTTACGGCGGTAGCCGGGGCGTGGGCCGAGTACACACTGTCTGCGCCGTATGCGTTGGTACAGAACAACATCTACTACGCCACGTACTGGACCGACGGCACCAATGACGGATACGCAGTCCTGAGCGGCGAGTTCTCGGCTGACGTCACGGTGGGGCCGATCACCTTCCCTGCCGACGGTTCCGGCGGTGTCACAAACGGCGGCTACAAGTACGGGGCCAGCCTCGACGCCGTCAATGCGTCCTTCGGTGCGACGTGGTACGGCATCGACATCGAGGTCAGCGACCTTGCGGTGACCTCCACCGGCTCGGTGGCAATGGCCCGACCGTCGGTCTCCGGCACCGCGGCCGAGACCTTCAGCTCGACCGGCTCGGTGGCCGTGGCTCCGGATGCCGTCGCGGCCATGGCTGCATCCGGTGCCGTCACTTCCACCGGGTCCGTTGCGCTGTCCACCCCTGCTGTCACCGCGGCGGCAACCGGTGGCGACGTGACCAGCTCCGGCTCCGCCGCCCTGGCGGCACCGGCCAGCGCGGGCAGCGTGGTCGAGACCTTCAGCGGCTCGGGATCGGTCGCGACCGCCGCGCTGGCAAGCACGGGGTCGGTCGCCGAGACCTTCGCGGCCACCGGATCCCCGGTGCTCTCAGCGGCTGCTGTCGCTGGCTCGGGCGGTGGCGGTGACATCACCGCCACCGGCACCGCGGCGATGGGGAGCCTGTCCGTCACCGCCACGGCCGCCGAAGTCTTCGTGTCCACAGGGGCACCGGGACTCGGCGCCCTGACTGCATCCGGTACGGCGGCCGAAGGTTTCTCGGCCACCGGCACCGCGGTGATCCAGGGCCCCGGGGTATCGGGAAGTAGTGCCCAGACCTTCAGCACCACCGGTTCGGCCGCGCTGACGGCCCCGGCGGTCAGCGCGGCCGGGGCCGAGACCTTCGCGACAGCCGGGACGGCCATCCTGCAGCCCCTGGCGGTCTCGGGGTCTTCCACCGGTGCGGTCGACTCCACCGGCGCGGTGGCGCTGCCCCCCCTCGGGACTGTCGCCACCGCCACCGAGACCTTCGCGACGGCTGGCTCCACAGCCCTGGCAACCCCCGCCGGGACGGGCACCGCCGGTCAGACCTTCTCGTCCTCGGGTTCGGTGGCGAGCCCGGTGCCCGCCGTGGCCTCGACCGTGTCCGAGGTGTACGCCGGGACCGGGTCGGCGTCGCTGGCCCCCCCGGCGGTCACCAGTGACGCGACAGAGGTATTTGTCGCCACCGGCGCCCCGGCCGTCGCCCCCCCGGCGGTCACCGCCGGTGCAAGCGAGATCTTCGCTAGCACCGGCGCGGCTGGCCTGGCATCCCTGCAGACGTCAGGCACCGTGATCGAGGTCGGGGTTTCCACAGCCCTGGTGGCCGTGGCACCCCCGGCAGTGTCGGCGTCCGGACTGGTGGGTGTGGTCACCACCGGCGCTCCGGCCCTGGCCCTACCGGCGGTCACGGCGACCGGGGCCGAGGAGATCGGTTCGGGGGCGTCCCTGGCGCTTTCCCGCGCCGACACTGGCGGGACGGTCGCCCAGGTCTTCGCGTCTCTGGGTGTCGCCACCCTGTCCAGTCCTGGTGTCGCTGGCGCCGGGACCGTGGTCTTCACCGCCACGGCGGCACCCGCACTGGCCGCTACCGCCGTCGCTGGCACCGGGCACGTGACGGTGGTCGTCACGGCACTACGCCGAACGGGGAGCACCTGGGGAGTCAGGGACATCCCGTCGGCATGGAGCGTCCGACGATTGCCGAGCACCTGGTCCGTTCGGTGGATCCCCTAGGAGGTGTCGTGCCCAGGTTTATTTCGGTCCTCTCCCTGGACTATGACCGCTGGGCCGTCACCGCCTCGGCGGACCCCACGGCGGACGTGGTCCAGTTCGCCTACCTCGCGTCGGGATCCGGCGACCCCACAGCCAGTGACTGGGTCGCCGGGTCCTGGGAGGCGGCGGCACTGTCTACCGGCGAGTGGGTGGCGCGCATCCTGATCGGCCCCTCGGGGAGCGTGACGCTCACCCGCGGAACCTGGGACGTCTGGATCAAGATCACCGACAGTCCCACCGCGCCGGTATGGCAGGCAGGGACGATTACCGTCTCCTAGGGAGGAGGCGGGAATGGGCATCTTCGCGAAGGTAGCCGACCAGGTCAACCCGCCACCGCCCGTTCCGTTGTGGGAGCCACATCCCAAGCAGCAGCAGGCGAAGACCCTTGCGGAACAATGCTTCGAGCTGCTGTACGGCGGTGCGGCCGGTGGTGGTAAGAGCCACTTCCTTCGCCTCTATGCCGTCGAGTTCGCCCGCGACCACCCCGGTGCGCACATTGCGATGATCCGCCGGGCCCTCCCGATGCTCAAGCAGACCCACGGTCTGCACATGGGCGCACTGACCGCCGGGATGGCCGTCGAAAACCGCACCGACTGGACGTGGACCTTCGACAATGGGTCCCTGATTCGCTTCATCAGTCTCTACAACGACGGCGACGAGCAGAATTACAAGTCCGTCGAGTTTGACCTCCTGTTGTTCGATGAGGTCACCGAGCTGTCGGAAAAGCAGTACGTCTTCATGCTGACCCGACTTCGGTCCGCCCGCGGCCACCGGGCGCACGCCATCGCCACGAGCAACCCCGAGGGCCGGGGTTTTCGGTGGGTCAAGCGTCGCTTTGTCAAGCCCGAACCGCGGGACCTGGGGCCCGATCAGGAGATGCCGAAGCCTGGCGTCCCCTGGGAACCGGCGCTTCTTGAGGACGGAATCGAGGTCGACACCCAGCCGATCCGGGCCTTCCTGCCCGCCACGGTGCTGGACAACCCGACCCTCATGCGGACGAACCCCAACTACGTCCGACAGCTCAAGTCCCTGCCGGACAGTCGTCTGCGCCGCGCCCTGGTCGATGGCGACTGGGACGCGATGGACAACGTCCCGGGGGCACTGTGGA
>CAYYCE010000437.1:0-3437 GCA_964469635.1 uncultured Kineosporiaceae bacterium | reverse complement strand
GCAGCACGGTCCAGTCCGTCGTCCGCAGCAGCGCGGCCGCACGCTCCAGGCGACGCGTGAGCAGGTACTGGTGCGGTGACTCCCCGAAGGTCTCGCGGAACCGGCGGCTGAAGTGGGCCGGCGACAGCCGGGCCGCCTCGGCCATGTCGGCGACGGACAGCGGCTCCCGGTAGCGGGAGTCAGCCAGGTCCTTGGCGCGCAGCAGGTACCGGCTCGGCGGCAGGGGGGTGGTGCGGCTCACCCGCTCGAGTGTGTCAGGCGCCGCCGCGAGCCAGAACACCCACGCGGCCACCTGGGTGACGGCGGTCGCAGCCGTGACGTCCGCCGTGCCCGCCGTGTCCCCCGTGCCCGGCTGGGGGTGGTCGTCAAGTTCTCCTTGACACGGTCCACGGGTCACACCGGTGGCCTAGCGTGGCCCCGTGAGCCGGTCCGCGACCCCGGAGGCGCTCTCGGCGCCGCTCGAGGGCGTGCTCGTGGCCGACTTCAGCCGGGTGCTGGCCGGTCCGCTGGCGACCATGACGCTGGCCGACCTCGGCGCCCGCGTGATCAAGGTCGAGCGCCCCGGCACCGGTGACGAGACCCGCACCTGGGGACCGCCGTTCTCGGCCCGCTCGACGACCTACTTCGAGTCGATCAACCGGGGCAAGGAGTCGATCACCCTCGACCTGACCGACGGGTCCCCCGGCGGCGACCGGAGGCTGGCGGCCGAGCTCGCCCGCCGCGCCGACGTTCTGGTCACCAACTTCAGGCCGGGCACCATGGACAGGCTGGGCCTGGGCTATGCGGAGATCGCGGCCGCCAACCCGGGGGTGATCTACTGCGAGATCACGGGCTTCGGCCGCGGCGAGGGAGCCGGACTGCTCGGGTACGACTTCGTGGTGCAGGCCGTCGGCGGCCTGATGAGCATCACCGGTCCGCCCGGCGAACCGACCAAGGCGGGGGTGGCCCTGGTCGACGTGCTCACCGGCAAGGACGCGGTGATCGCCGTCCTGGCCGCGCTGGCGGCCCGCGCCCGCACCGGGCGCGGCGACCGGATCGAGGTCAGCCTGCTCACCTCCTCGCTGGCGGCCATGGCCAACCAGGGGCAGGCGGCGCTCGAGACCGGGCGCGCGCCGTCCGGCCTGGGCAATCGGCACCCGTCCATCGCCCCCTACGAGACGCTGCGCTGCCGGGACGGACTGATCGCGATCGCCTGCGGCAACGACGGCCAGTTCGCCCGACTGGCAACGGCACTCGGCGATCCGGACCTGGCCGACGACCCGGACCACGCCACCAACGCCGCCCGGGTGAGCCATCGCGAGGCGCTGATCGAACGGCTCGAGGCGAGGCTCGGCACCCGGTCGGCGCGGGACTGGGTGGCCGTGTTGACGGACGCCGGGGTGCCCGCCGGCAGGGTGGGAACGATCACGGACGGCGTCACGCTGGCCGAGCGGTTGGGCCTCGACCCGCTCGTGTCGGTCGGCGAGGACCACACCCCGCAGATCCGTCATCCCGTGCGGTGGAACGGCTATCGCACGGCGGACCCGACGCCACCCCCCGCGCTCGGCGAACACGACGCCACCGTCCGCGCCTGGCTCGGCACCCCGCTCGACCAAGGAGAGATCTCATGACGACCGCCGGCGGCCGCACGGCCAACCCGCTCGATCTGGCCGACATCGACTCCCAGCTGTCCGCGCAGGAGCGGACCGTTCGCGAGACGGTCCGCCAGGTCTGCGCCGAGGCGGTGGAACCGCACATCGCCGACTGGTACGAGCAGGGCGACCTGCCCGCCGCGCGCGAGCTCGCGCGCCGGTTCGGCGAGATCGGGCTGCTCGGCATGCACCTGGAGGGCTACGGCTGCGCCGGGATGAGCGCCGTCGAGTACGGCCTGGCGTGCCTCGAACTCGAGGCCTGCGACTCCGGCATCCGCTCGTTGGTCTCGGTCCAGGGATCGCTGGCCATGTTCGCGATCCGGCGCTGGGGCGGCGAGGAGCAGAGGACCGAGTGGCTCCCCCGGATGGCCACGGGCGAGGTGATCGGCTGCTTCGGGCTGACCGAACCCGACTTCGGCTCCGATCCGGGATCGATGCGCACCGCGGCGAGACGGGACGGCGACGACTGGGTGCTGGACGGCGCCAAGATGTGGATCACCAACGGCAGCATCGCCGACGTCGCGATCGTGTGGGCCAACGCCGGCGAGGAGCACGGTGGCATCCGCGGCTTCGTCGTCCCCACCGACACCGCGGGGTTCTCGGCCCCGGTGATCCACCACAAGCTGTCGCTGCGGGCCTCGGTGACCAGCGAGCTGGTACTGGACGGCGTCCGGCTGCCCGGCACGGCGATCCTGCCCGAGGTCCGGGGCCTCAAGGGTCCGCTGTCCTGCCTCAACGAGGCACGCTACGGCATCCTCTGGGGGGCGATGGGCGCCGGCCGCGCGGCGTTCGAGTCGGCGCTGCGCTACGCCGGGGAGCGGGAGCAGTTCGACCGCCCCATCGCCGGCTTCCAGCTCACCCAGGCCAAGCTCGCGAACATGGCCGTCGAGCTGGTCAACGGTCAGCTGCTGGCGCTGCACCTGGGCCGGCGCAAGGACGAGGTCGGGCTGCGCCCGGACCAGGTCAGCCTGGGCAAGTACAACAACGTCACCAAGGCCCTCGAGATCTGCCGGACGGCGCGGACCGTCCTGGGCGCCAACGGGATCAGCGGCGAGTTCCCGGTGATGCGGCACGCCAACAATCTGGAGTCGGTGCTGACCTACGAGGGCACCGTGGAGATGCACACCCTGATGATCGGCCAGGCGCTGACCGGTGTCGCCGCCTACCGCTGAGCCGGGCGGTGACGCTCGACCGGCGCCCCGCCGAGCCGTAGCTGGACGCCGGCGGTCGCCCCGAACCGTGCCGAGACCACGCCGGAGACCGGCAGCGGCACCGCCATCGTCAGCCCGCCGGTCATCACGATCGACCCGGACGGCGCCGAGAGCCCACGGGCGGCGAGGTGCTCGCCGAGCCAGGCCAGCGCCCTCCACGGCGAGCCCATGGCCGCGGCCGTGCTCGCCTCACGCACCTCCTCGGCCACCCTCAGGAGCACGGGCAGGTCGGCGACGTCGTCCGGCGCAAGCTCGTCGCCCAGCACGATGTAGGCGGCCGAGGACCCGTCGGCGGTGTTGTCGGCGAGGGTGAACCGGTAGTCGCGCCACGTGCTGTCCACGATCTCCAGGGCGGCGTGGGCCCGTGTCACGGCGCCCGCCTCGCCGAGCACGAACGCCACCTCGGGCTCGACCCGGGGATGGCGGAGGGTCGGCGGCAGCCAGTCCCCGGAATGCAGCACCATGGCGTCGGTGAGCGGCCCGCAGTTGGGCTCGTCGATGCCCATCTGCTTGCGCATCGCCGTCGAGGTGTAGCCGAGTTTCCAGCCGACCTCCCGCTCACCGCGGGCGAGCCGGTGCTGGTGCAGCCGTGCCT
>CAYYCE010000436.1:0-3452 GCA_964469635.1 uncultured Kineosporiaceae bacterium | reverse complement strand
TCGCAAAGCCGCAGTTCAACGGATGTTTGCCGAGATGGAAAGTGGTCAGGGGCGGGGTTGAACCGCCGACCTTCCGATTTTCAGCCCACAGGTCGTGCGCACCGCGACATGGCGTTGACCTGCGCCGATGCCCGCCCAGCGACGAGGTCCTGACGGTCTTCGACACGATTTCGGACCTGCGGTGGGTTGGGCTCAGGTTGCCTGGGGGGTGTCAGGCCCATTGCGCGGTGTCTGGGTTCCAGGTGCCGCGAGCGTGCCGGTCGGGATGGGTCGATCAGGATGGCGGCCAGAGCTACAGCGGTGTCGAAGTCCGGGGTGTTGGTCCGAGACTCGTTGGCGCGCAGGGGGTATCCGCGCCGCCCCAGCGGGGCATCGGGCACTGTGAAGCGCAGCGGGAGAGTGAGGCCCGGTGGATCAGTGGAGCGATGTGCACATGATCGACCGCACAACAGCGGGCGGGCGGCCGGTGATCCGCGGCCACCGCACCCACGTGCCGGCCTCGGGTCAGGCCAACCCCAGGCGTTCGGCGATCTTGGCCAGGTCGTCGAGGCCCTGCGCGACGTCCATGACCAGGTCGAACGCGTCGTCGTCGTCGATCCCGATCCGCGCGCCGTTCAGCAGGGCGAAGAGTTCCGCGAGGTGCCAAGCCAGGCGCTTGTTGCCGTCCACCAGGGGATGATTGGCGCAGACCGAATGCAGCAGGGCTGCCACCTTCAGACCCACGGTGGGGTAGGCGTCCTCGCCGAAAGCGGACGAAGCCGGCCGGGCGAGCGCCGAGTCGAGCAGGCCGACGTCTCGCACCGGCCCCCATCCGGCGTCTCGGGCGATGGCTACCGCCTCATCCAGGGTGAGGTAGCGCATGGAGGTCAGACCGATCCCAGGCGGTCGAGCAGGTCGGCCCGCTGTGCACGGAGCTCGCGGGAGAGTGCGAGGAGGTCGTCCACCTCCTCGCGAGCCACAGCCTCCTGGACGGCGCGCAGGACTGCGGCGTGCTTGCTCACCTGCCAACGGGCGGCCAGTGCAGCCAGCGCGTCCTCGATCGTGTCCGTACGTAGGGTCATCGCCATACCAGTCATGATACCACTAGTGGTATCATGACTGCGCAGGTGAACAACCCTCCCGCGTCGGGCTGGCCAGCAGAGCGGGATCTCCAGGGTGTTTCGTCGAGCGGTCCGGGTGCGCGGCCAGTGCCGGCTCAGGTCCAGGAGTTGGGCGGGCGGGTCGCACACGGAGCCGGAGCCGGAGGCCGGGAGGTAGCCGAGTCGGCTGGCGGTATGCCGAAAGCGCAAGGGCACACCAGCCACCGAGTTCGGCGGCGCGACGCCGTGCACGACATCTCGGGTGTCAGGGCTAGCGGGTCGTCCTCGTGCCCGGGCCAGCCACCAGCCGATGTCTCGCTCGGTGTGTCGTCGTCGTGCTGGTCCATTGCCTCGCCGGGGAGGACGTGTTCCAGGTTCGGGGCCGGCCAGAACCGGTCGCGCTGCCCGAGATGGTCGAACGACGGTGTGGGCAGCGCGAGCCAGGCGCGATCGCTTGCTGCGACATGATCGACGAACTCTCCGGGCCGGCGGACGTCGTGGTCATCGAGGTAATCGAGGTAGTGGTGCAATCCTTCCGGCCAGGAGACTCTCCCGTCGGAGAGCTCCTTCGACCCGCTGCCCCGTCCGCAGAAGCGGCAGGGCGACAGTCCGCGGAACTGAATCGCCACGCGGCCTGCGCGCAGGTGCCCGACGACGAGGCCGTGGTCCTCGACCGCCCAAGAAGTGTCGACCATCGACCGAGGATCCGGCCATCCAATCGCGAACCGGCCCCCTTCGCCGAACACCCCATTTGTGTCACCACCGATACCCAGCAGGGGTATCTGGGTTGAGGTCAGACTTCGACACGAATATGACACCGGCGGGGTGATCGCCGTGAGTCCTCGCTGTGAAGCTGAGCGCCGCGCGAAGGCAAAGCCGCAGGCCAGCGCCCTGTCTGCCGAGACCGATTGGCTCATTCGGGGCAGACCGTCAGAGAATCGCTCAGAATGTCGATGCCTCGAACGCTCCGAAACCCGTTTCGCAAAGCCGCAGGTCAACGGATGTTTGCCAGGTTGGAAAGTGGCCAGGGGCGGGGTCGAACCGCCGACCTTCCGATTTTCAGCGTGCGCTTTTCGTTGCAGTCCCTGGTGATCGGGCCTCAGATGGTGGTCTGTCGTGCGGGGAGCGGGGTGTCGTTGTGATCTGTTGTGCTCCGTTCTCGTGGGGTCGTCGGATTCCTGTGAGCAGTACGTGAGCAGTACGGTCAGTTCTGGCTCGGTCAGGGGCCGAAGTGGCCGAGGTGGGGCAGGAGTTGTTCGGCGGCGTCGATGAGGGTCTCGGCGATGTCCAGGGCTTCGACCGCTTCGGCGGTGTCGACGCTCTCGTCGGGGTGGGCCGGGTACTCGACCTCGTTGCGGCGCCGGCGCAGCCCGCCGTAGGGGGCGAACGGTGCGCCGAATTGAGCGCGGACGGCGCGTTCCACCGCGACGTGCCCGCCGCCGGTGGTGGGGCGCAGTCCTTGGTGGGCGAGCAGGGCGGTGCAGGCCAGGCGGGTGGCGTCGTAGGCCAGGACGAACGCGTTCGTCGGGTCTGTCTCGAGCAGTGACTGCGCGGAGGCCAGGGTCTGCCGGGCGCGAGCCAGCCCCGGGATGCCGTCGGTGGCTTGGCCGCGGACGACTTGTAGCTCGCGGCCGGCGAGCAGCTGCTCGACGTCCGCCTCACCGTTCTTCCATCGCGCCACGGCGGTGACCCTATCCGCGGCCGCCGACGGGCGACCTGCTGTCAGTCGGCGCTGGCGGCCCGGTCGACGGCGACGTCGTGGGAGTGGTCACTGTCGTCCTGAAGGATGAGGTGCGGCCCGGTCTTGATGGTGGCGATGAGCGGATCATCGCCCGCCGCCCAACGTGCGGCGGAGCGGACGACGGGGTTGACCGGGATGGACAGCCGGGCCTCGGCCCGCTCGGCCGCGGCGTACACGGCAGCGCGCTCGGGGGTGCCGACGACCAGAACGTCGATGTCCGCGGGAGCGGGGCCATCGACGCCGTCGTAGCGGGCGGCCCACGACCCGTACTGGACCACGGCGGAGACCCGGGGGAGTCCGGTGAACTCCTCGGTGATGACCACGTGCGGCCCGAACGTGACCAGCAGCAGCTGTGCCAGCGGTGCGAACGCCCGGTGCCCGGTGTTGGCGCGCAGCAGTCGTGCCCGACCGACCTGCCGACCGGAGAGCAACCCGGCGGCCTCGAGGCGGGACAGCTCCCGGTGCGCGGTCGTCAGCGGGATGTCGAGCCGGGCCGCGAGGTCGGTGGTGGTGTGGTCGTCCTCGGGGTGCAGGAACAGCACGGTGAGCAGGTCGGCCTGGTGCCGGGACCGGAACACCGGCATCAACGACGGCGCATCACTACGCATAAATGAAAGATATCATCCGTCTAA
>CAYYCE010000435.1:0-3474 GCA_964469635.1 uncultured Kineosporiaceae bacterium | reverse complement strand
GGTGGCGGCCGCCCCGCCCTGGCGGCTGGACGTCGTCGGCGCCGTCGCCCCGGCCGACGTCGAGGCGCTGGACCGACGTCTGGCCGCCGGCGACGTGGCCGGGCGCGTGGTGCTGCACGGGCGGATGCCCCCGGTGGACGCCTGGCGCCTGGCCCGCGGGGCGTGGGTGGGGCTGTGCCTGCTGGCCGACACTCCCGCCTTCCGGGAGGCCGTGCCCAGCAAGCTGAACGAGTACCTGGCCGCCTGGCTCGCCGTGATCTGCACCGACCTGCCGCGGCAGGCCCCGCTGATCCGTGATGGCGGTGCCGGGGCGGTGGTGCCGACCGGTCCGGGGTGCGCGGCGGCCACCGCCGCGGTGCTGAACGACCTGGTGGCCTCACCGGACCGGTTGGCCGCCTGGCGCACGGCGGCGCGTTCGGTGTCGATGCCGTCGCCCGGGCCGGGCGAGGTCGACTACGACGGGTTGGCGGCGGAGGTCAGCGCGCTGGTGCGTCGCTGACGGGACCGGCCGCGGCGCGCAGTTCCCGCTCGGCCGCCGCCAGGCCGGAGACCACGGGCGGGCCGGGAACGCGCCGGGCGACCCACCAGGCCGCTGCGACGGCCCCGGAATCGAGCGCGACGATGATCTGGGCGTCCCGGGCGGCGGTCAGAACTGGAGGGGTGCGCCGCACCGTGGTCGCGAACTGTCGGGCGATCCCGCCGCGGACCACCCGTCGGAGCTTCTGGTAGGGCCGTCCGCGGCGGACCCGGATGACCCGGCGCCGCATCCCCCAGTAGCCACGACCGGCCATCAGGCGGGGCGAGGGCCACCCGGCCCGGGCGACCGGCACCGCGCGCTCGCCCTCCGGCGGCCTCGGTCCCGGGGTCGACCCCGGAGCCGGCCCCGGAGCCGGTCCGGGAACCGATCCCGGATCGGGTCGGGGCGGGGTGTAGACGGTGACCGGGCCGAGCACGGTGGTGGAGTTCAGCCCCGCCCCGGTCTCCACCGGTCGCCAGCTGAACAGGTCGACGATCACCTCGCGGCCGGCGGCCGAGCGCAGCGTGTCGAGGATCTCGGCGACCCGCGCCCGCGACACGGTGGTGGCGGCGGCCAGGACCACGGCCCTCACCCGACCTCCCGGTGGCGGACCGGCGTGGTCGGCCGGACCGCCGTCCGCCCCGCGCCCTGCCGGGTGTCCGGGCCGGTCCCGACGCCCGGCAGCCCGCCCACGGTCGAGGACAGCCAGTCGACCCTGGGCCGCAACTGCTGTTCGCGGGAGTAGTCGGCGCCGAAGGCGCGACAACGCTCGCGCAGGTCGTCGTCCGCCCCGAGGGCGGCGTGCGCCGCCGCCGTCAGGGCCCGGCCCACCGCGGCCTGCGAGAGGTCCTCGACGGGGAACCACATCGGGTGGCCGCGCAGCACGTCGGACGCGGCGTTGCCAGGGTCGTGGACCGAGACGATCGGCATTCCCGTGGCGATGTACTCGTACACCTTGCCGCTGGTGACGTACCGGCCGGCGCCGATCGCGAGCAACAGGATGTCGAAGCTGTCGTAGACGTCGGCGATCTCGGCCTTGCCGACCGGACCGGCGTACCGGACGTCGACGTCCCCCGCCCGCTCCACCAGGTCCTGCAGATCGGCGCGGGGGCTGGCGTAGTAGCCGAGGTAGCCGTGCAGCCGGATCCGGCCCGCGGCCACCACGGGGTCGCGCTCCCGGGCCCACCGCCATCCCTGGATCAGCTCCGACAGAGGGACTTTGGGGCTGATCGTGCCGAGGTAGCCGAACGTCAGGCCACGGTCGGCGTCGGGGGCGTGGTGGCGCGCCGGCGGGGCCAGTTCGGGGTCGTAGCCGTTGGCCACCACGTGCATCCGATCGGCGGCCCCGGGGTAGCGCCGCTGGTGCCAGGTGCGGATGGGCTCGTTGACGAACCACACCTCGCGGGCGGCCGCCACGAGCCTGTCCTCCCACTGGGCCGCCCTGCTGCCCTCGGGATGCAGCATCTGGCCGTCGAAGACGTCGAGCAGCCAGGCGTCGCGGTAGTCCATGACGAACGGCACCCGGGCGCGCCGGTGCAGCGCCCACGCGGCGGTGAAGTCCACGTTGGGATTGGCGGTGGCCACGACGAGGTCGACCGGGTCGTCCCGGTGGATGCGCACCGCCGCCCGCTCCAGGGTGCGACGCCACGGGCCGTAGCCCGCCTCGGGGAAGTCGGCGGTGTCGCGGCGCAGGTGGTGGCGGCGCCAGCGAACCGGATAGTGGGCGCGCATCCAGGAGTAGTTGCGGATGTTCGTGTCGTGCAACGGCCAGGAGAACGGCAGCCGCACCACGCGGATGCGGGGGTCGACGTGGTGCTCCAGGGTGGGATCGAGGCCCGTGTACCGGGCGAAGGCCTCGCGTTCGGCCGTCAGGACGGTCACCCGCCAACCCACCTCAGCGAAGGCGTTGGCCGTGGCGAGCGCGCGATACACCCCGCCCCCTCGGGACGGGGGGAACCCCCAGGCCACGTAGAGCAGGTGCGGCGCGGCGCGCCGTTCTGGCATCGACCTTCTCCCGAATTGTCACTCTCGATCGGCGCCGTGGAGAAGCCCCCGGAGGCCCGAGCTCGTGGCCAAACTCTAGACCACCGCGCCGGCGAACCGGGTGACCGCCGCCGGCAGCCCCAGCAGCGCGGCCCGCGGCCGATGGCGGCGGGCCGCCCACCACACGGCGGGGATCGCCGCCTGATCGACGGCGACCAGGACGTCGGCGGAACCCAGCAGGGAGCGCGTGGCCGCCGTCCGAGCGAGCCGCAGCGCCCCGGGTAGCCGGTCGAGGTCCGCCCGCAGCCTGCCGACGCCCAGCGGACGCCCGGCGACCGAGGCCGGCAGCAGCCGCGGCGGCCGCAACGGCGTCACGCCGTCCAGCACCGCGATCAGGGACGGTGCGGCCGGCCTGCGGGTGATCAGGTGGACGTCGTGGCCCGCCCGGCGCAGCGCACCCACCCCGGCCACCATGCCGTCGCCGGGGGTGGAGGGGCCCATGGCGACCAGTACGACCCTCACGGGGCGGTCTCCCCCGACGGGTCGTCGCCGGTCACCAGGGCGCGGAGCGTGGCGATCCGGGGCTCCAGCTGCGCGTCCCGGCGGTAGGAGCGCGCGGTGCGCTGCGCCTCGCGGGCCCGGGCCGCGGCGTCCGGGGACCGGGCGTCCCGGGCGGCCGAGGCGAGCGCCGCCCCGATCGCCGTGGGCGAGAGGTCGGCGGCCGGATGCCAGCGCGGGTAGCCGGCCAGCACCTCGGCGGCGGCGTTGCCCTCGGTGAGCACCGAGACGATGGGCAGCCCGGTCGAGGAGTACTCGAACACCTTGCCGCTGGTGACGTACTCGCCGCCGCCCAGCGCCAGCACGAGGACGTCGAAGCCCGCGTAGACGCCGTTCACCTCGGTCTTGGAGACCGGGCCGCCGTAGCTCATGCCGGCCGGGCCGGCAGCGTCGACCAGCGCGGCCAGCGCGGGGTC
>CAYYCE010000434.1:0-3482 GCA_964469635.1 uncultured Kineosporiaceae bacterium | reverse complement strand
ACCTGCGCACCTGGGTCGGGTTCGCCGTGATCCTCTCGGCGATGATCCTCAACATCCTCGACTCCACGATCATCAACATCGCCGGCCGCCCGATCGCCCAGGACCTGTCGATGTCGACCTCGGCCCTCGAGTGGGTGGCCGCCGGCTACACACTGGCGCTCGCGGCGGGCCTGATGGCCGGTGCCCGGCTCGGCGACCTGCTGGGACGGCGGCGAATGCTCACCACCGGGCTCGCCGGCTTCGTCCTCACCTCGATCCTGGCCAGCCTGGCACCCTCCGGCGCGGTGCTCATCACCGCGCGGGCGGCGCAGGGCCTGTCGGCGGCGATGATGATCCCGCAGACCTTCGGCCTGATCCGGGACCTGTTCCCGCCCAGGCACCTCGGCAAGGCGTTCGCCGCCTTCGGCCCCGTCATCGGGCTGTCGACCGTGCTCGGCCCCGTGGTCGCGGGCCTGCTGACCCGGCTGGAGGTGTTCGGGTCGCAGTGGCGGATCCTGTTCTGGATCAACGTGCCGCTGGGGCTGTTCGCCCTCCTCGTCGGCATGCGGGTGCTGCCCCGGGGTCGCGCCCCCCGGGCCGGCCTGACCCTCGACGTCACCGGCAGCCTGATCTTCGCGGCCGCCGGCTTCGCGCTGATCTTCCCGCTCGTCGATGGCCGCACCCTGGGCTGGCCGCTGTGGATCTGGGCGGTGATGGCCCTGGCGCTGCCCCTGTTCGGCGGATTCGTGGCGCAGCAGCGGGCACGGCTGCGCGCCGGGGCGTCCCCGCTGGTCGAGATCTCGGTGCTGCGCAAGCGCTCCTACGTCTCGGGGGTGGCGTTCACGCTGTTCTTCTTCGGCACCGTGGTCGCCATCGGCCTGATCATGGGCCTGTTCCTGCAGATCGGCCTCGGCTACTCCCCGATGCGCGCCGCGCTGTACCTCGCCGCGCTCGCGGTCGGTGCCTTCGTCGGAGCCGGCGTGGGCGCCTGGGCGATCACAGCGGTCGGCCGCCCGATCCTGCACATCGGGCTCACCGTGATGGCGGCCGGCTGCCTGACGCTGTGGGCCTCGATCCGCTCGGCCGAGGCTGTCGGGTTCGCCACGCTCGCACCGGGCCTGGCCGTGTTCGGCCTCGGCATGGGCATGATCTTCGTGCCGCTGTTCTCCATCATCATGGGCGAGATCGGCGACCACGAGGTGGGCTCGGCCGCCGGCCTGCTGGAGTCGCTGCAGCAACTCGGCGCCTCACTCGGGGTCGCGGTGTTCGGCACTCTGTTCTTCCACGTCCTGGCGATCGAGGACGGCGGGCCGGCGCACGCCGTGGCGGCGGGCCGGCACCTGGCCGCGATCGAGCACACCCTGCTCGCCTGCGTCGGCGCGATCGCGATCGCCTGGGCCCTCGGCTGGCAACTGCCGCGCCGGGCCCGCACCGGGCACTGAAGGCCCGATCAGGAGCGTTGCGAGGCGATCAGGGCCCTGTAGGTCTCGTAGCTGGCCCGGGGACGTCGCTCCAGGGTGTCGAAGTCGACGCGCACCAGGCCGAACCGCTGGGTGTATCCATGGGACCACTCGAAGTTGTCCATCAGCGACCAGGCGAAGTAGCCCCGGATGTCCACCCCCTGCGCCGCCGCGGCGGCCAGCGCGGCCAGGTGGGCCTCCAGGTACGCCACCCGGGCGGGGTCCGGGATCGGTGCCGGTGGAACATCCTCGCGGACCTGCAGCGTGGATCGGCTGTCGTGCCAGGCCGAACCGTTCTCGGTGATCACCAGCGGCACCGCCGGGTACTCGGTGGCGATGCGCAGCAGCAGCGCGCGGAGCCCGTCGGGGGTCACCGGCCAGCCCATGGTGGTGGACCCGGGCCCGCCCACGACCACCGAGACCGCTTCCGTCCCGGGTAGTTCCGGCTCGGGGCGGCCCGCCGCCAGACCCTCGAACCGGGGCCGCAACAGCACGTCGCTGTAGTAGTTCACCCCGAGGTAGTCCAGCGGCTGGCTGATCAGGGCGGGATCTCCGTCCAGCACCACGCCGTCCAGCGGCTCGGCCAGCAGGTCCAGGACGTCCTGGGGATAGGAGCCCAGCAGCAGGCCGTCGAGCCACCACCGGGTGTGGATCCCGTCCAGGATCGCGGCGGCCGGGCGCACCACCGCCACCTGGTCCACCGACAGGCCGTCGTCCGGCCGGTAGGACCCCGGATTGAGCACGATCCCGAAGGAGTGGTCGGCCGGGGCCTGCTGGCGCATCCCGAGCATCGCCTGGCCGTGGGCCACCAGCAGGTGGTGGGCTGCCCTGGCCGCCAGGCCGATGTCCGTGGCGCCCGGGGCGTGCCGGCCCGCGCCGTAGCCGAGCCAGGCCGAGCACCACGGTTCGTTCAGGGTCATCCAGGACCGCACCCGGTCGCCGAGCGCGGCGTGCACGGCGACCGCGAAGTCGGCGAACCGATCGGCGACCTCGCGCACCGGCCAGCCCCCGACGTTCTGCAGCGGCTGCGGCAGGTCCCAGTGGTAGATGGTGGCCCACGGGTCGAGGCCCGCGGCGAGCAACTCATCGAGCAGGCGGTCGTAGAACGACAGCCCCGCGGCCTCGAGCGGGCCCTTGCCCTGCGGCTGGAGCCGTGGCCAGGACAGCGAGAACCGGTAGGCGTCCACGCCCAGGCCCCGCAACAGGGCGACGTCCTCGGCGTAGCGGTGGTAGTGGTCGCAGGCCACCGAGGCGTCCGAGCCGTCCTTGATCCGTCCGGGCTCGCGACAGTAGGTGTCCCAGATCGACCGGCCGCGCTCCTCGGCGCCGCCCTCGATCTGCGGCGCCGAGGTGGCGGCGCCCCAGACGAAGCCGGTCGGCAGCGCGCCGAGGTCGGGTCCCGGCGGCGGCGCGGTCTCTGCGGTCTCTGCGGTCTCTACGGGATCGGCGGGATCGGCGGGATCGGCGGGCGGATCCTGGTCCGCCTCCTCGGGGGAGGCGGCATCCCCGGCCTCGGCCGTGGGGTCCGGCTCGCGAGGGGGGTCGTCGGAGGGGCCGATGGTGCTCATCGGGGGACACGGTACAAGCGCTTGCGCAGTCACGGCGCGCAGTTACCCTGAGCCGGTGAATCGTCCCGTGGATCCCACCCCGCTCGGAATGCCGCTGCCTGCCGGACGGCGGGGCGGGCGGGCCGCCGAGCGCCCCACGGGCGAGCCGCGGCTGATCGACACCTTCGGTCGGGTCGCCACCGATCTGCGGGTCAGCCTGACCGACCGCTGCAACCTGCGCTGCAGCTACTGCATGCCCCCCGAGGGGTTGGACTGGCTGCCCGACGCCCGACTGCTCACCGACGAGGAGATCATTCGGTTGATCACCGTGGCGGTGCAGCGTCTGGGCGTCGAGGAGGTGCGCTTCACGGGCGGCGAGCCGCTGCTGCGGCGCGGCCTGGAACGCATCCTGGCCGCCACCACCGCCCTGCGGACGACCGCCGGACGGGCGCCGCAGACGGCACTGACCACGAACGGGCTGGGACTCGACCGACGC
>CAYYCE010000433.1:0-3482 GCA_964469635.1 uncultured Kineosporiaceae bacterium | reverse complement strand
CATCCTGTTGCCCGGCGCCGTGGTGGGCGGCCTGCTCGGGTGGGCCCTGTACCGGCAGTCGCGGGGTGGAGCGCCGCGCTGGCTCGTGGCGGCACCGCTGCTCTTCCCGCTCGCGACGCCGGCCGTGCTCGTGTCGGTGTTCGTCGACGGCCTGGGCGGCGGGGCACTGGCCGTGCCGCTGTTCGGCATGGCGGGCGGCTACGCGCTGGCCGGGCGGGGCCCGCGGTGGGCCCGCTGGGCGGCGGGCGCGTTCGCGCTCCTCGCCGTCCCCGGCTGGCTGATCGCCGCGTCGATCATCGGGGGTCCGCTCGCCCTCGACACGCCGCGAGGTGCCTGGCTCGCCGTGCTGTTCCTGTCCCTGATAGCGGTGCTCGCCCTCGGCTGCACGCTGCCCCTCCGCGCTCCGGCCGAACTGCTCATCTCCGGGCGACGGCTGGTGCCCGTGGGCGTCGTCTGCGGGCTGGCCTGGGGCGCGGGCATGCGGGGGTTCATGGCCGCCGCCGCAAGCATGGACTCGGCCTCCGTGGTGAGCTGGCTCGGCACCTTCGGGATCATCCTGCCCATCAGCGGACTGGTCGGCGCTCTGCTGGGGTGGGCCGAGGACCTGCGCCGCACGGGCGGGCGCACGCGGCGCATCCACCGGCTCGCCCCGCTGCTGTTCACCGTCGACCCAGCCTCGCTGGCAGTCACGCTGCCCGCGCTGGCGGGCGGGTACGTGCTGGCCGGGAAGGGGTCGCGGCGCGCCCGGTGGACGTTGGGCGCAGGCGCGGTGCTGCCGGTCCCGGCGTACTTCGCCGCGGTGGCGGGGGCCGACGGCAGCCTCGCGAGCTGGGCGCCCCCCGGGGGGCTTGGATCACCCTGCTGCTGTTCTCCCTCCTCGCGGTGCTGACCGTCGCGTGCGCGATCCCGCAGCTCGTGCCGGACCCGGTCTCGGTGACGGCGTCGGTACCCGATGAGGACGAGTCCGTCGACGGGCGGTGACCGCATCGAGCGGCACACCAGGCAGGTCGGTACACCCTGGGTCGGTACGAGATGTGACGGCACAATGCCCAGCACCGCGCTCAAGGACCTCGCCGACAACTGCGTCTCGATCTGGCTCGAGGACCTGTCCCCGGAGCGCATCTCCTCGGCAGCCTCCAGGGGCTCATCGACGCGTCGTCCGCGTCACGACTGACGAACCCGTCGACCTTCCAGGCCCTCCTCTCCGAGGGGCACGCCTTCGTCACCCTCGCCGCCGCACCGATCTGGACCCGATGAGCACGTTTGTCATCACGCCCTAGGGGGCGGGGAGACCTAGCCCTATGTGGGCGAAAGGGGCGTGCCCGCTCGCTGGCCCCTCGACCAACGCAGTCGGGGTACTTGCCGAGCCGTCGAGTGTCTACCGCCCTATGCCACGCGACGCCGAGTCCATTCGTGGAGTTGGCGCCTGCCGCCGCTCTGGCGCGGCGCGCCAGGTGGGTCGGGCAGCCCCAGGCTCCTCGGGCCGTGGCTCGGATGCCGGGCTATCGACGGAAGCACTCGGATCACTGAGTCGCCGAGAGTGCATCCACTCGTCGGCGAGGACGGTGGTCGCGGACCTGTCGATCCCGTCGCTCGCCAGAACCTCGCGAAGCACCAGGTCTGGCGTCGTCTCCGGTTGGTCGTCGTGGCCGGATGCTGTGTCGCGGTCGAAGTGGGTGTCGACGTACAGGTTGTTGCTCTGCGCTCCGCGGGAGGCCATCACGTAGAGCGTCTGACGGGTCACGGTGGGTGAGACGTAGGCGTGAGCACGGTCCACGGTTCGGCCTTGGGCGCGTTGCGCCGTGGTCGCGTAACCGAGCTCCACGTGTCGGGTGACGTATGCCGCGGCCAGACGCACCGCGTCCCCACCTTGGGGTCGCTGGACGGTCAGAGCGCCGTCGCTGTGGTAGCCGAGCACCCGCCATCGATCACCGTTCTTGACGTACCCGCCGGCAGCCGTGAGGCGCCGGTCGTTGCGGCGGGTGACGATGAGGTCGCCTTGGCGTGCGCTGGTTCCGTCGGCCAGGTCGGCGCCGGCGGCCGCGACCTCGCCGGCTCGGAGCCGGTCGGCCTGGGCGCGGCGGTTGAGGTCGAGGACGGAGTCGGTGTCGGCGGCGATCATCAGCGCAGTCAAGCCGGCCGCGGTGTCGGTGCGCCATGCCTCGTAGAGCAGGTCGAGCATGGACTCCCGATCCCCGCCCTGAACCCGATCGTGGGCGAGGTACTCCTCGACCACGGCCGGGTCACCGGTGCGGAGACGGAGGGATGCGTCGCGTTCCCAGGCGTGGGTGAAGCGGCGGACCTCGTGCAGGGTGGCGACGTCGTCGCGGTCGTGGGCCAAGAGGTGGAACGCGCCGCCCGCGCTCACGGGGGAGAGTTGGGCCCAGTCCCCCACCAGCAGCACCTTCGCCCCGGCCTGGGCGGCGTAAGTGGTGATGGTGTCGAGATCGGCGGTGGCGGCCATGGAGGCCTCGTCGACGATGACGAGCTGGCCGGGTCGGAGCTGCCAGCGGTCGATCTCGGCCGAGATCGACCGGGCGGTCTCGAGGAGCCGCCGGGTGGTCAGGGATGGGCTGGCCCGGAGCAGCCGCGCGCGCAGCGCGTCGAGGGTGGCGTTTCGTTCGGCCTGGCGGTGTTGTTCGGTGAGCCACTTGGCGGTGTTCTCGGTGGGGATACCGACGGCGTCCGCGAGGACCTCGGCGGAGGCCGCCGACGGTGCGAGTCCGACGACCGAGCCGGGCCCCTACTGGGCTTCCCAGGCGGCTCGGACCCCGGCCATGGCGGTGGACTTGCCGCTTCCCGCCGGGCCGACGAGCACGTCGAGCGGTCGGCCCGAGGTCACCACCTGGACCACCGCGGCCGCCTGCTCGGCCGACAACACACGCCCTCCCTCACCCGGGGGCCCGGCGCACACGACCTGGGCCCAGCCGCCCGTCGACGGCTGCGCTATCTGTGGCACGCGCCGCGCCGACGAGCCGGGTCTCGGCATCGAGGATCTGAGGCGTGGAGTACACCTCGCTGTCCCGGGCCCGCAACCGGGACGTCCCGTCCGGGCGACGCAGCCGCTCCGGCGGCACCGCCACATCCGGTGGGGTGAGCCGCAACGCCTGCCCCATCGCCACATCCGTTGTCCGGTCCGCGACCACGATCCGGTCCTGCGGCCCGGCGAACCGGACTCCGTGCAGCTGCCGCAGCACCTCGGCATACACGTTTGGTCTCGTGAACGTGGCACGGCGCTCGGCCACGGTCGACAGCGCGACCCGGGCGACCTCGGCCAGCATCTCCTGCGCCAGGTCCGTCGCTGGCAGCTGCGGCAGGTCGCTGCGGCCAGACAGCGACACCACCCACCCGATCTGGTCCGGTCCCACGAACGGCACGGCGCGTCCCCGCCACCCCGCAACCAGCTCCGCCAGCGGCTTGAGCTCCTTGGCCGGGGCGGGTCTCCAGGGTGGCCTGCTGCCGCATCCAGATCACCTCCCGCG
>CAYYCE010000432.1:0-3498 GCA_964469635.1 uncultured Kineosporiaceae bacterium | reverse complement strand
GCCCCGAGCCGACCGGCGCCGGCTCCACAGGACTGGACGTGAGCATCTGAGCGATCCGAAGTCCTTGATTGCCAACCGATCCGGCCCACGGCCTCCCGGAGGCCCCGAAGGAAGCGAGTCGAGACCATGACCAGTATCAGCACTGTCGGCACCGCGTCGACCTCCACGGTCACCGGCGCCGACGGAACCGAGTTCTCCGCCGGGGCCGACCGGACGGCGATGGACACCAACGTCTTCCTGAAACTGATGATGGCCCAGCTGCAGTACCAGGATCCGAGCAACCCCGCCGACTCCTCGCAGTTCCTCGCCCAGACCGCGCAGTTCACCTCCGTGGAGAAGATGCAGCAGCTCACCGACATGCAACAGGAGATGCTGGACGCGACCCGGGGCCAGACCGCGACCTCCCTGGTCGGCCGGACCGTCACCTACACGGACTTCTCCGGCACGTCGCAGACCGGCATGGTCACCGCCTGCACCCTCGGGGCCGGCACTCCCAACCTCACCGTGGGCGGCATCACCGTCGGACTGGACGCCGTCACCGGCGTGTCCGGCCCCGACACGGCCGACGCCTCCGGCCCGGCCTGAGGCCACGATCCGGTTCCGGGCGGCCTCGCCCGGGGCCCACCCGCACCACCCCGACGGCACGAGGCCGCTCGGGAGACCACCCGGCACGGATGCCACTCCCGATGTCCCACCTGGAGGATTCCGTGCTTCGCTCCCTCTTCTCCGGCATCACCGGCCTTCGTCAACACCAGACGATGATGGACGTGGTGTCCAACAACATCTCCAACGTGAACACCACCGGCTTCAAGACCGGCACGACCACGTTCGAGGACACCCTCAGCCAGACCCTGCGCAGCGCCGGGCTGCCCACCGGCAACCTGGGCGGCCTCAACCCGGCGCAGGTCGGCCTCGGCGTCCAACTGGGCGCCATCACCACCAACTTCCGCCAGGGTTCGGCGCAGACCACGGGCAGGACCACCGACCTGATGATCCAGGGCGACGGGTTCTTCGTCGTCACCAACGGCGTGCAGCAGGCCTACACCCGGGCCGGGGCGTTCAACTTCGACACCAACGGCACGCTCGTCAACCCGGAGGGCATGCGCGTGCAGGGCTGGGCGGCCACCAACGGCGTGGTCGACAGCAACGGAGCGCTCACCGACCTGGTCGTGCCCGCCGGCATGCTGATCCCGCCGACGGCCTCGAGCAAGGTCACCGCATCCGGCAACGTCGCCGTGGCCGCCTCACCCACCGCGGTCACCCTCGGGGCCACCGCCTACGACTCGCTGGGGGTGGAACACCAGCTGACCATCACCCTGACCCCCAACGCGGGCGACTACGACGTGACGGTGGCCGACTCCGTGAGCGGATCGACCGCCACCGCCGGCACGCTCTCGTTCCTGGCCTCGGGCGCCTACGACCCGACGTCGACGTCGGCCGGCATCACCACGGCCGACGGCACCGCGATCACGATCGACCTCACCGCGGCGACCAACTACAGCGGGCCCAAGTCGTTGTCGGTCACCGCGGTGGACGGTGCGGCCGCGGGCAGCCTGCAACAGCTCCAGATCGACCAGAGCGGCACCATCATCGGGGTGTTCAGCAACCAGCAGAAGCAGAACCTGGGTCAGCTCGCCCTGGCCAACTTCACCAACCCGGCGGGGCTGGAGAAGATAGGCAACACCTCCTTCGTCGGGAGCAGCAACTCGGGGCTGCCCCAGGTCGGCACCGCCGCCAGCGGCGGCCGCGGCACGCTGCTCGGTTCCACGCTCGAGATGAGCAACGTCGACCTGGCCGAGGAGTTCACCAACATGATCATCGCCCAGCGCGGGTTCCAGGCGAACTCCCGGGTGATCACCACCAGCGACCAGATGTTGCAGGAACTGGTGGACATCAAGCGCTGATCCCGCGGTCCACCCCAACGGCCCACCCCGACCCACCCCGGACGGCGCAACGCTGCTCCGTCCGGGGTGGGTCCGTCCCCGAAAGCCCTCATGCGCCCGCCGTCGGTGCCGACCGGCACGGTGGGACCACGGAAGGGTCCACCGGATCCAAGGATGGATATCGTGATCATCTTGACCCGACTCGGCGGCCACGAGGTGGCCGTGAACCCCGACCTCATCGAACGGGCGGAGCCCACTCCGGACACCGTGCTGACGATGGTGGACGGGCACAAGATCGTCGTTGCCGAGGACGTCGACGAGGTCGTCGCCCTGGTGCGCGACTGGCGCGCCTGCGTCGTGGCGCGGGCGCGGGCCTTCATGGAACACCCCGAGCATCGCTCCATCGGTCACCACCCCAGCCAGTACCCGGCACCGCTCCCGCCCGAGGACGACGGTGACGAGCTCGCGGAGCAGGCCTCGCTCGACGCCTCGCTGGCGCAGGTGTTGCGGATGCCGCCACGGCGGGGGGAGTGAGCCATGGACCCGGCAGCGCTCATCGGCCTGGTGCTCGCCTTCTCGGCGATCCTGGTCTCGAACGTGCTGGAGGGCGGGAATCCCCTTCACCTGTTGGCCCCGGCGGCGCTGATCCTGATCTTCGTCGGCTCGATGAGCGTGTCACTCGCCTCCAGTACCCTGCCCGCCACCATCGGCGCCATCAAATGGATGATCTACGCACTGACCGCCAAGAAGGTGGATCTCGAGGCGGCCGTCGAACCCCTCGTCAAGTTGGCCGAGAAGGCGCGGCGGGAGGGCCTGCTGGCGCTCGAGGCGGAGATCGAGACGATCGACGACGAGTTCATGAAGCGCGGGCTGCAGCTGGCGGTCGACGGCACCGATCCGGACGACCTCTACGAGATCCTCACGGCCGAGGTGAGGTCGAAGAAGGCCGCCGCGAAGAAGGGCGCCTCCTTCTGGTCGGACGCCGGCGCCTACTCCCCCACGATCGGCATCATCGGAACCTGCATGGGCCTGATCCACGCCCTGGGCAACCTGAACCAGCCCGAGAAGCTCGGGGAGATGATCGCCGCGGCCTTCCTGGCCACCCTGTGGGGCATCACGTCGGCCAATGTCATGTTCCTTCCCTGGGGTAAGCGGATCAACGCCTGTGTGGCCCTCGAGACCAACCGCATGGAGATCGTCATCGACGGCGTGCTGGCCATCCAGGCCGGCGCCAACCCGCGCGTCGTGGCCACGAAGCTCCGCTCGAAGATCGTCGCCGACGCCCCGCGCTCGGCGGCGGCCAAGGAAGCGGCGTGAGCGGCGACGGCGGCCACAGCAGGCGGCGCGGACACGAGGAGGAGCACGAGGAGCACGAGAACCACGAGCGGTGGCTGGTCAGCTATGCCGACATGATGACGCTGCTCATGGTGCTGTTCATCGTGATGTTCGCCGTCAGCCAGATCGACGAGCAGAAGTTCAACGCGGTCAAGGTCGGCCTGGCCGCGGGGTTCGGGGCTCCCATCGCCATGCTGCAGGGCGCCGACCACCTGCTCGACCCGGGCGGGTCCGTCGCACCGGACAGCGTGAACCTGTCCGGTTCCGCCTCCGGCGACAC
>CAYYCE010000431.1:0-3502 GCA_964469635.1 uncultured Kineosporiaceae bacterium | reverse complement strand
CGATGGCCAGCGTCTTTCCTCCGAAGTTGTGGATCACCCTGGAAGCGTTGATGCAGCAGTTCCGCCTCGGCCGCCTCGGCTACGCACTGCCGATGACCGTCACCGGCGCTCTGGTCGCGCTCACCGCGGGCTTCGCCGGGGTCGCCTTCACGAGGCTGGCCGCGTTCACCGCCCTCGGCCGCCCCGGCCCCGTGCAGCGGCAGCGTCCCGCGCGGCCAGTGGGCAACCCTGCCCGCGGCGGCGAGCTCGGCCCGCTTGGGCGAGCCGGATTGCTCGCGCTGATGATCACCACCGTCGCCCTGGCCGCGGCTACACCGGCGGAGATCCACCTGCTCGCACGCGGCGTAGCCGGCGCCGCCGGCAGCACCAGCCTGAACACCGCTGTTTCCTCCCCATGGGTGCTCGGCCCGATCTTCTCCGACTTCTCCGTGCTGTCCCCGAGCTGGCTGGCGATCGAACTGCCCGCCATGATCGGGCTGGTCCTGCTCACCGCTCTCGCCCTCAGCCGCGGCCGGATGCTGCGGGTGCGCACCGTCCCGGCCTGGCGCTCTGCGTCCGGCGGCGTGGACGGCGACTACGCCTACACCCCGTTCGGCTACGCCAACCCGACCCGCCGCGTTCTGGCAGGCGTCCTGCGCAGCCGGGTCGAACTCCGACCACCCGAGCCCGGAGCCCTTCGCCAAGACGACACAACCCCGCACGAGACCGGCGACACCGGCCTGGCCTATGTCTCCGACGTCGTCGAGATCACCGAGACCTACCTGTATCGGCCACTACGTGCGCCGCTTCGTGCCCTGGTCACCGCCGCCCGGCGACTGCAGTCCGGACGCCTGGACGCCTACTTGCTCTACCTTCTGCTGGTCCTCATCGTGGCCTTGGCCGCCGCTGCGGCCACGTCCACGTGAACCGGCGTAAGACGTGGCACAGGCATCGCGGACGGACTTCACCCGCGTGTTCGTGACGTTCGGTTGGGATTCGAGCCAAACGGGCCGTGGAGCAGCCCGTGGAGCATAACCCGGCACTATGAGTGACCAGATGGACACGTCCGGTCACTGTCAGCAATCAGTGCTGGTCAGAAAGGTGCCCCCGGCCAGGATTCGAACCTGCGCTCCCGCCTCCGGAGGCCGGGACGAGTCGTCTTCCGGGGCCTCTTGAGCACACGGGAGTGTCCGGTTCGTCATCTCTGTGCGCATCCCGTCGCTGTGGTTGACGTCTGTTCGTCCCACGAGTCGCACCACAGACAGTCGCATGCGGTTGAAGCCGCTTGCCGCCGATCGAGGATGGGGTATAGCAGAGAGTGCTATATTCCTGCTATGACTAGTCGTGGTTCTCTGCTGCGTGAGGTGATGCTCGAGACGGGCACCACGCAGTCGGAGCTGTCCAGGGTGAGCGGGGTCCGTCAGCCGAGTATCAGTCAGTTCCTGTCGGGCAGGGTCGACCTCAGTGACGACCAGCTCGATCGGCTGCTGTCCTGCCTGGGGTACCGCCTCGAAGTCGTGCGACGTCCGGTCCAGCCGGAACTCACGCGTTCGGAGCGCCGGTCGTGGCAGCTGCATCGTCGACTGTCGTCGCACCTGACACGAAGCACCTTGGAGCAGTGGGTGCCGACCATCGAGCGGAACGTGGGTCGCTTGACTGAGCGGGTCACCGGTCAGCCGCACCAGCGCAACGTGGAGCGGTGGAGGGAGCTCGTCGAGAGGCGTGACGTGCTCGGGTTGCACCGGGTGCTCACCGGCCTGGACCGGGACTCGATCGAGATGCGGGAGGTGTCGCCGATGTCGGGGCTGCTGTCGCAGGACGAGCGCGCTGCCGTGCTGTCGAAGGCGGGTTGATGCGCCGCGACCAGCTGGAGCACGCCATCCGCACGGCCTGCCAGATCATCGGCCGGCCGGAGGTGATCGTGGTCGGCTCCCAGTCGATCCTCGGCACCTACCGCGAGGACCAACTCCCGGCCGACGCGACGATGTCGGTCGAGGTCGACATCCTCCCTGTGGCGGCGGACAACGACGAGACCGCGCGGCTCGCGGACCTCATCGAAGGGGTCGCGGGGGAGTTCTCGCCGTTCGAGGAGCTGCACGGGTTCAGCATCGACGGCGTCGACCTTCAGACGTCCGCGCTCCCCGCCGGCTGGCGGGACCGCCTGGTCAAGGTCCAGAACGCCAACACGGCCGCCCCTTCGGGGGAACCGCAGTTCACCGGATGGTGCCTGAACAAGGAAGACCTCTGCGTCGCCAAGCTCTGCGCGCTGCGCGAGAAGGACCGCAACTTCGTCACCGCCCTCCTGCACGCCGGCCTCGTCGACCCGGCGATCATCCTGGCTCGGCTTCTCACCGTTGACGATCGCCACCGACCCGCCGCGACCCGAGCAGCGAACTGGCTGAACCCGCCGCAGACGTGAGCCAGCGTTTGAAGGTGTTGACCCGCCGCGCGCCTCTACGCACGCTCATGCTTGATATGCGGGTGATCCCCGGGGTCGTGTCCGGTCGTGGTGGCCGGTCCCCGGCGGAGTGGGATGGCCCGTATGACAACTCCTCTTGTGGTCCGCCGTGTCGATGTCTGCGATCTCGGGTTCGGGGCCTGTCCGGTCCGGTTGGACGTTCCGCTGCTGGATGACTATCTGGTCTTCCTGGCGGGCCGGTGCCGACCGAATACGGTGCTGGCGACGGCGTATGACCTGAAGGTGTTCTTTACCGTGGTCGGCAAGGAGCCGGCGGACGTGGTGGCGGCGGACGTGCTGGCGTTCATGACGACGCAGCGGTCCGGGCAGCCGGGGCTGCTGCGGACGGTGGCGACCGAGCCGGAGCCGGGGATGTCGGCGCGGACGGTACGACGGCGCCTGTCGAGCGTGTCGGGCCTGTTCGCGTTCTTGCAGGTCCGTGGTGACGTCGAGGCGAACCCGGTGCCGCGGGGGTTGCCGACCCGGAGGGAACGGCACCGGCCCCGCCAGGGCGTGCCGTTGGTGAAGGCTCGCCGGACGTTGCCGCGGATCTTGGAGCCGGGCGAGGTGGACGCGTTGACCGGCGCGTTACGCACGCACCGGGACCGGGCGATGGTCGCGGCGATGGTGTTGGGCGGGCTGCGCCGATGCGAGGTCGTCGGGTTGCGGTTGGAGGACGTGCGGGCCGGCGACCGGAAGGTGTTCGTCGCCGACGGGAAGGGCGGGCATCAGCGGTTGGTGCCGGTCTCGGGCCGGTTCTTCACCGCGGTCGCAACGTATTTGGAGGCGGAGCGGCCGGCCGGGGCTGACAGTGACCGGTTGTTCCTGGTGCTCAAGGGGCCCCGCCGTGGGCTGCCGTTGACGGCCGCGGGGTTGGACGAAGTGTTGGCCGGCGCCCGGACCCGCGCCGGGCTGGCGCATGCGACGTGCCACGAGCTGCGGCACACGTGCCTGACCCGGTTGCGGGAGGCCGGGATGGCGTTGGAGGCGGTGCAGGCCCAGGCCGGTCACGCCTCGATCGAGTCGACCCGGATCTACCTGCACCTGGCCGATGACTGGCTCGCC